>JBGAJY010000003.1:0-16721 GCA_044224705.1 Saprospiraceae bacterium | reverse complement strand
GGGTGCCGGAAGAAGCCAGCAGCCCCACGGAAGCGCTGGCTTCGTAGCGGTTAAAATTACCGTCGCGGGTGCGCACATCGAGTACCGACGAGGCTCTGCTGCCGTATCGGGCCGGAAAATCTCCTTTCCATAACCGCGCGCTGCTCAGGGTTTTAGGATTGAAAATCGAGTAAAGCCCGAGGGCATGACCCGGGTTGTACACCGGCACGTCGTCGAGCAGGATCAGGTTTTGATCGGCATTGCCGCCGCGCACGTGTAGTCCGCCCAATCCGTCCACACCGGTTTGCACACCGGGCTGGAGTGCTGTCAGGCGGATCAGGTCGGCCTCGCCGGCAGGCATAGGCAGACTGGGCAGTTCGGCCAGGGGCAGGCTTTGGCGGGCTTCCTGGCTCCGCACGTGGCTCACGCTGACCGGCAATGCAGAGACCACGACTTCGGGCAAATTTCGCCCTGGCCTCAGGTCGATTTTGATCATCCTGCTCGCCTTTATACTCACCCGGGTCTCTTCCGGTGAGTAGCCGATATAATTGATCAGGATACGGTATTCGCCTTCCTCGAGGTTGAGGCTGAAAAAACCGAACTCATTGGTAACGGCCACGGCGCCGTTTTCTGCCAATACCCTGACGCCGGCGCCAATGAGGCGTTCACCCGTTTCTGCATCAGAAATGTATCCACTGAGGGTGAATCGCTGGTTTTTTCGAAAATAAACGACCTGATTGTCCACTACGCGGTAGGCCACGGGAGCGCAGCTCCCGATCTGGTCGAGCACTTCCGCGAGCGTTTTTTGGCTGGCATGGAAGTCCGTCGCGGCGCAACGGCTGAAAAAACGATCGCTGAAAACGATGTTGACACCCGTTTGACGGCTGAGCTGCACCAGGGCATTGGCCGGAAGGCATGCCCGGCATTCAAAATCAATGACCTGAGTCAGTGGATTTTGTGCAGAAAGGGGGTTCGAAAAAAAGCCGGCGACAGCCAGCAGGGTGAAGGCCCGGAGCAGCATGATGGCGACAAACAAAGCCGAAAGTTAATGCGCCGCTGGCTAAAAAAAGGGTTGATCGGCCCCCGCGTAGATTATCGACAAATGCCGCCCGACAACTCGTAAACGCCGGGGGCAGTTTTTTTGACCTGTAATTGGTAGGTCAGGGCCAGTCCGCTGAGGACCTGATCGATGGGCTGGTTGGTGAGCGGGGCCGTGTGCGGGCAATCGGCCAGGGCCGGATTGTTGAGGGTAATGCGTACGTTGTACCAGCTTTCGAGGTCGCGCACCACTTGTGAAAGCGGCGTGTGGATGAATTCAAGTCCGCCGGCCTGCCAGGCTAGTTCGTTGAACGAAACGACGTCGCTCAGCGTGATTTTTGCGGATTTTTTGTCATAAACGGCCTTTTTACCTGCGGTCAGGTACGCGCCTTCCTGCCGGCCGTCGGGTGAAAAACGGACTTTGCCGCTGCGCACGAGCACGGCGGTAGGGTTGTCGGCATCGGTGCGGATATTGAACTGCGTGCCGAGCACTTCCACCAGCTCACCGGCGGCCGTTTCGACGCGGAAAGGGCGTGAGGCGTCGTGCGAGACTTCAAAATAAGCTTCGCCGCTCAGTCGGACGCGGCGTTCGTTTTGGCGGAAGGTTTCTGGAAATTCAAGTCGGCTTCCCTGACGCAGCCAGACTTTCGAGCCGTCAGCCAGTTCGAGCAGTCTTTTGGGTTGATTGTCAGCGAATTCCACGCGGTCTACACCAACGGGAGCGCTGAATTCGCGGTAAGTCCATACGGCTGCCACGAGCACCAGGATGGCCGCAGCGGCGCGCAGGAATTGACGGTTGATGGAAAGGCGTTTTGCTGTGGGCGTAGCTTCGGCAGCGCGAATTTTGGCGCGGACTTTTTCAAAATCCGCGTCCAGGTTGGGGGTAAATGCCGGTTGGTATCCAGCCGTGGCGGCCCAAATGCGGCGAATATCCTCGGCCATTTGCTGATGGTCGGCCGATTGTCGCAACCATTCCTCCAGCGCGGATTGCTCGCTGGGAGCGAGCGGTCCGTTCAGTTGTTTTTGAAGTAAAAGGAGGTAGTCGTTCTCTTTCATTGTGTATTGTTTCTGGGTAGTCGGTTTTCTTCAACAAAGACAATCATGGTGGCTGGTTCCCCTATCCCCACCACCACCATTTTAGCGCCCAAATGACAACCGGCGACAAATCGGCGTGTCGGGTTAAGGCTTCGCGCAAGAGTTTGATGGCCTTAGTAATCTGATTTTCAATGGTTTTGACGGAAATGCCCAATTGTTCGGCAATTTGGCGGTGCGACATCTGTTCGAAGCGGCTGAGGGAAAAAACCAGCCGGCACTTTTCCGGCAAGGCGTCCACGGCGCTGTGCAGCGCCGCTTCGAGCGATTCCTGACGATGCTTGTGGTCGATATCCGAGAGGGAAGTGTCCGCCGTGCCACGGGCCGATTCGTCGTCTCCTTCGAGCACAAAGCGGCGCTGGGTTTTGATGTGGTTCAGCGCCCGGTTGATCGCCGCGCGCCGCAGGTAGGCCCGCAGGGAGATCCGGATATCCAGCTCGGCGCGTTTGCGCCACAGCTCGACAAAAACCTCCTGTGCCAGGTCCTGACAGGTCGATTCATCAGGTATCAAACGGTACACATCGCCCAGCAGCAGCGGATAGTACCGATCGAAAATGCGCCGCAATGCAGATTCGTCTCCCCTGCTCAGGGATTCCAGCCAGGCAAGATCCGAGGGATCGGGCGAATTTTTTATGTCAGGCAAGGTTTCCAATGCTCAAATTGTCGACGGATGACCAAAAAATTTTTATTTGGAAAACACCATACAGGCCGTATCAAAACAAAATCATTTGGCAAAAATAGAATCCGTTTTAAAATATGATTTCAAAAAAAGTGGACAGAAGAAAAAATAAGTCCCCAAAGAGTTTCGCCCGGCAAAAAATTATCGGACGGCGGCATAGGGGATTTGGCAGGATGCCCTGTCTTTCCTTCACAAACAAACGCGACCGAGCAACACAAACTACCTTACTACTCTTGCGAATGGACACGAAAACTACTCTGCCGATCCTTGAAAATTCAGCGCTCTTCGCTGTGCTGCTGCCCGAAGAACGTATGCTGCTTCACCAAACCGCCACGGTACAGACCTACGCCAAACACCAGGTCATTTACAAACCCGGCCAGGCTGCGGCAAAGGTCTATTTTCTCCTCAAAGGTCTGATAAAAGTAGCCGTGCATGCCGAGAAAAAAGACATCATCAAATACGTCGTGCGGCCCGAAAGCCTTTTTGGCGAATCCTGCCTGACGGGCGACGTGCAACGCCGCGATTTTGCGTACGTGATGGATGAGTTCGCCGAAGTACTGGAACTCGACAGCGCCACTGTGCTGAATGTGATGCGACGCAATTTCGCTTTCGCCCAGTCGCTGCTCCACTTCCTCGGCGCACGGCTCCGCTACACCGAAACCCAGCTGGAAAAAGTCGTTTTGAAGGACTCCAAGAGCCGCATCATGGAATTTTTACAGCAAATGGGCCACGAACAAGGCAAACGCGTGGGTTTTGAAACCCTCGTCAAACACAATATGACCCACCAGGACATCGCCGACCTTACCGGCACCAGCCGCCAGATGGTCACCGCCGTCCTGAACCACCTGAAACGCACCAACGTGTTGTATTTCAACCGTAAAAAAATCCTTTTCCGCGACCTCAACGCGCTTCCCATGGCCGTTTGAAACGCTCCCGGTACACGGTTTCCGGTACACGGTACACGGAAAACGATTGCGGTAAAGCGAATGGGTCACGCACCGTGCATTGTAATCCGTGCACCGCGTACCGAAGACCGTGTACCGATCAAAGAAACAGTTTTGCTTCATACGATAGAATGGGTTTTGTTACAAGCGGTGTGCAATGGCACGCCGCTTTCTTTTTGCCCCGTCATAGATTCAGGCGAAAGCGGATTGTCTTGTTACTTACCCTATTGCATCATGAGCCTTCGAAAGTCACGCCGTTTCAAAATTTGCCTAAAAACCCGGTACTTTGAACCAAAGAAATCCGTAACATTCAAACACAACATCGCCATGCGCCAAATTTTTACCCTCCTTTTCGGGCTGTTTACGGCCAGCCTTTTCGCCCAAACCAATGATCCGGAGCTCCCGCGTTTCATGACCACGGCTGAACGCGCTGCGCTGCGCAACCAGTCGCCCGTCGAAATGCTCGCCGCCGGATACACCAATCCGCCTGCCGAACCCGTGCGCCACATGGGCGAATTTGAAGAAATTCAGGCCCTCATCATCACCTGGCGCTCCCAGCCGGCTATCCTGACCGAGATCGTTCGCGCTGCCCGGGAAGAATGCCGCGTCATCATTTGCTGCAGCAACCAAAGCACGGTCACCTCCGCTCAAAATACCCTGACCGCCGCCGGCGTCGATATTTCCAGTAATGTCGAATTCGTCATCGTGCCCAACGACAGCATCTGGGTACGCGATTACGGCCCCAACTGCGTGTACGCCAACGACGTGGATTCGCTATACCTCGTCGACTGGATCTACAACCGGCCCACCCGCAAAAAAGACGACACCCTGGCGCGTACCATCGCACCTTACCTGAACCTGCCCTTGTTCGAAACCGTGCAGTCACCCACCGATCTGGTGAATACCGGCGGCAATTTCATGTCCGACGGCTTCGGAACCGCCTTCGCCTCCGAACTCATCCTCGACGAAAACGATGCCGGCAACCCCTACGGCGTCAGCGTGAAAGACGAAGACCAGATCAACGGGATCATGCACGATTTTATGGGAATTCAGCGGTACATCAAGATGCCGACACTGCCCTACGATGCCATCCACCACATCGATATGCACATGAAATTGCTGGACGAAGAGACGCTTCTGGTAGGTCAATACCCGGCTGGCACAGCCGACGGGCCGCAAATCGAGGCCAATATTCAATACGTCCTGAGCAATTATCACTCGGTCTTCGGAACGCCCTACCGGGTGGTGCGTATTCCCATGCCACCCGACGGCAACAATGCCTACCCGAACACCAATGGCGACTACCGGACCTATTCCAACGCCGTTTTTGTCAATAAGACCGTCATCCTGCCTTTTTATGAGGAAGAATTTGACACTACGGCGCAGCGCATCTGGGAAGAAACCCTGCCGGGTTACAACATCGTCGGAATCGATTGCAACGCGATCATTCCTTCTCTGGGCGCCATCCACTGCATCACAAAGGAGATCGGCGTCAACGATCCCCTGCACATTGTGCACCAGCGCCTTTCAGACGTGGATGATACTGTATTGAGTTATCCGGTTTTTGCCCATATCCGCCACCGCAGCGGCATCGCCAACGCCAGGGTCTGGTACACCACCGACCTCGCGCAGCCCTGGCAGTCGGTCAATATGATCCCTTACGACCCTATTAACGGCGACACGGCCTTCGTGTGGGTCTCCGAAATTCCGCAGCAAGCGGCAGGCTCCACCGTATATTATTATATCGAAGCCAACTCGTTAAGTGGTAAAAACGGCGTTCGTCCCTTGCCGGCGCCGGAAGGCTGGTGGAAATTCAAAGTCCGGGAGACCAGCGCAGCACCGGAAGCGCCGGAAAGCGTATTGCTCGACATTTACCCCAACCCCGCCAACGCCATCACCTGCATCCCGGTTTCTGCTTCGGCCAAAACCAGCGGCAGCATCAGCGTCCGCAATGCCCTGGGGCAAGTGGTGGAAACCATTTTTGAAGGCCAGATACCCACCGGCAACAGCAACTATTTCCTCGACGCTGCCCGCTACCCAGCCGGAAGCTATTTCGTAGAACTGCGCGCCGGCGACCGCGTGACGACGAAAAAACTGGTGGTTCGGTAAAACGAACAATATTTTCCCAACCGGCTTGACATTTGCCCTGAAACAAAATTTAATTACAGACGTTTAAAGGGTTATTTTCCAATTATTTTCAAAATAGAACGGCCGCCCCCGGTGTCAAAGAAAATTTTTCTTGACACCGGGGGCTTTCGTGTCGTACCTTTGCGAAAATTTTTCAACAGCAGTTCGCACATGAGGCAATTAAAAATTACGAAGTCCATCACCAATCGCGAAAGCCAGTCGCTTGAAAAGTACCTGCAGGAAATTGGCAAGGTGGACCTCCTCACCCCCGAAGAAGAAGTAGATCTCGCCAAACGCATCAAGCAGGGCGACCAAATCGCCCTCGAAAAACTCACCAAGGCCAACCTGCGCTTCGTCGTTTCCGTTGCCAAACAGTACCAAAACCAGGGCCTTTCCCTTTCCGACCTGATCAATGAAGGCAACCTCGGCCTCATCAAAGCCGCCCAGCGCTTCGACGAAACCCGTGGCTTCAAATTCATTTCCTACGCCGTATGGTGGATCCGTCAAAGCATCCTCCAGGCACTGGCCGAACAAAGCCGTATCGTGCGCCTGCCACTGAACAAAGTCGGCTCGCTCAACAAGATCAACAAAGCCTTCTCCGAACTCGAACAAACCTTCGAACGCGAGCCCAGTCCCGAAGAACTGGCCGAACTGCTCGAAATCACGACCGAAGAAGTGGAAACCACGCTCGGCGTGGCCGCCCGTCACGTATCGATGGACGCGCCCTTCGTGGAAGGCGAAGACAACTCGCTGCTCGACGTGCTGGAAAACAACTCCATGCCTGGCACCGATACCCACCTCGAATACGCCGACTCGCTGCGCCGCGAAATCGAGCGCTCGCTCAGCACCCTGACCGACCGCCAGTGCGACGTGATCAAACTGTATTTCGGCATCGGCGTGGAACACCCCATGTCGCTGGAAGACATCGGCGAAAAATTCGGCCTGACCCGCGAACGCGTGCGCCAGATCAAGGACAAAGCCATCAACAAATTGCGGGCGACGAGCCGGAGCAAGTTGCTGAAAGGATACCTGGGCGCTTAAATTTACGTGAGGATAACAAACGGTCCTGTGGCTTGACGCCGCAGGACCGTTTGCTTTTGCTGAAACCGGGGGGGACGAGTATGCCTGCCCGGTGTTTAGCCGGATTTAGCCCGACAGATTGCGGAGCACTATGCTTTGTATCGCTTCTCCATTCGTATTTTAGAGGCTAAAACAATACCCTTGACCATTTTCTTCTGGCTCCTCTGGGCCTTCGACCTGCTTTTTGCCGTTTTTGTCCTGCTCGCAGCCGGTTTCCGCGGCGAAATGAACCTGTCTACCGGCTTGCACAGCTGGTTGTTGCTCGGTTTGGCGATTTGCCTGATCGGCGGCCCCGTGCTGCGCTTCGCCTTTCGCCTGCGGGTTTGGAGTCTCGTGCTGGCAGCCCTGCCGGCTCTGACCTTGGCAGCGGCATGGCTAGCAAGCGTACTTTTTGAGCGCCGGGTTTGACCGCGAGCTATTCGAAAATCTCGCTGGATTTGGTCTTTGCTGTCCGGACTTTTTTGAAAATCGGAATTCCTCTTTTTTTCGCCCACTCCTCCGCTTTGCTGATCGCAACGGGGATGGCAAAATCGTCTTCGTGGCCTTCTTTCAGCAATGCATTAGCGATTTCGATGGCCTTGTTGCGTACCCTGTCGGTCATGTTTTTCAGGGAGTTATTACATTTTCCCTTTAATACAAGCCTTCACAAACGACACGAACAAGGGATGCGGACTTTCCACCGTACTCTTTAATTCGGGGTGAAATTGCACGCCCACAAACCAGGGATGGTCTTTTAATTCCATGATTTCCACCAGTTCGGCATCCGGATTGATGCCCGTGGGGATCATCCCGGCTTTTTCAAAACTTTCCAGGTAGTCGTTGTTGAACTCCCAGCGGTGGCGGTGGCGCTCGCTGATCTGGAGGTTTTGGTACGCCGAATGGGCTTTGCTTTTTTTCTTCAATTCGCAGGCGTAGGCGCCCAGACGCATGGTGCCGCCCTTCTGAGTGATTTTTTTCTGCTCAGGCATGAGGTCGATCACCGGGTTCGAGGTGTCGGGATTTACCTCCGTTGAGGCCGCATCACTGAGGCCCAATACATTGCGGGCAAATTCGACACAGGCGGTTTGCATGCCGAGGCAAATGCCGAAAAAGGGCACTTTATGCTCCCTGGCGTAGCGGATGGCCATCAGTTTGCCCTCGATGCCGCGCTCGCCAAAGCCGGGCGCTACCAGGATGCCGTTCAGATCGGCCAGCGCATGGCTGACGTCCTGGTAACTGCCTTCGAGTTTTTCCGCGTGCACGGGCACCACGCGCACTTTGCATTCGTTCACGGCGCCGGCATGCACGAAGGCCTCGTAGATGGATTTGTACGCGTCGGGCAGTTCGTTGTACTTGCCGATGAGCCCGATCCGCACTTCGTGCATGGGGTTTTTGAGTTTACCCAAAAAACTTTTCCAGGAAGCCAGGTTGGGCTCGCGACGATCGCTGAGGTGCAATTTGGAAATGACCACCGTATCGAGCCGTTCTTTCAGGAACAGCATCGGTACGTCGTAAATACTGTCGGCGTCGATGGCCTCGATAACCGACGACATTTCCACGTTGCAGAACAAGGCAATCTTGCGGCGCAGGTCGGAGCCCAGCGGGTGTTCCGTCCGGCAAGCCAGGATGTCGGGCTGCACGCCGAGGCTAAGCAGTTCTTTTACAGAGTGTTGCGTGGGCTTTGTCTTCAGTTCCTTGGCCGCGTTGAGGTAAGGCACCAGGGTCAGGTGGATCACGATACAGTTGTCGCGGCCCAGTTCCCAGCGCATTTGGCGCACCGATTCGACGTAGGGCAGCGATTCAATATCGCCGACCGTGCCGCCCAGTTCGGTGATCACGATGTCGTACTGGCCGGTTTGGCCGAGCAGCAGCATGCGCCGTTTGATCTCGTCTGTGATGTGTGGGATGACTTGAACGGTTTTGCCGAGATACTCCCCGGCGCGCTCTTTTTCGATAACGGTCTGGTACACCAGACCCGTGGTCACGTTATTGGCGCGGCTGGTGGGCGTGTTGAGAAAACGTTCGTAGTGGCCCAGGTCGAGGTCCGTTTCTGCGCCGTCTTCGGTGACGTAGCATTCCCCATGCTCATAGGGGTTCAACGTGCCCGGGTCCACGTTGATGTAGGGGTCAAACTTTTGAATGGTTACGGAAAAGCCGCGTGCCTGGAGCAGTTTGGCGAGGGAAGCACAAAGAATGCCTTTGCCGAGCGAGGAGGTGACGCCGCCCGTAACAAAAATGTATTTCGTCATGTACGTTTCGATCTGTTACGGGATACAAAGGTAGACAATGCTTGCCGCGTCGTGGTGCTTGTGACGGCATTTTTGTCGTTGCCGCCGCAGGTTCTTATTTTACCGTAAATTTCGACTGAACCACCCGTCATCTGCCAAAATACCTGCCGGCAAATGCCCTTTGGGCGGAATAACACAAAACATCTCCTCTTCCCTTCTGTTTTACGCGCATGCAAAGCGTTTGTTTTGAAGATTTAGGCCTGAAAAATTACGGCGACGCCTGGGACTACCAAACGGCCGTGCACCGTGCATTGGTCGACAATAAATTGAAAAACAGGGAGTTGGCACCCGGCTCCTATCCTCAGGAACATCGCCTGATTTTTGTCGAACACCCGCCTGTCTTCACCCTCGGCAAAAGCGGCTCTGCGCAAAATCTGCTGCTCAGCGAAGCGGAGCTGACCGAACGCGGCATCCAGTATTTCCCGATCAACCGCGGCGGCGACATCACATTTCATGGCCCGGGCCAACTGGTCGGTTACCCGATCCTCGATCTCGAATGTTTTTTTACCGATGTGCACCGCTATGTCCGCAACGTCGAAGAGGTCATCATCCGCACCCTCGCCGATTTCGGGTTGGAAGCTTATCGGATCAAAGACTACACGGGGGTATGGGTAAAGGGCAACGACTGGAACAGCGCGGTTCAAAATGCGGAAAAACAGCGAAAAATCTGCGCGATCGGCGTCCACCTCAGCCGCTGGGTTACGCTGCACGGCTGGGCTTTCAACGTGAATACGCCGCTCGAGTATTTTGACTACATCGTACCTTGCGGCATCGCCGATCCAGATAAAACGGTGACTTCTCTCGACCGTGAATTGGGTCATGCGGTGGACATGAATCTTGTAAAATCCCGCGTCAAACAGCATTTTTCAGCCGTTTTTGAATGTGAAATAACAACCCTGCTCTCCCCCATTACAGCCTGTAACCCGTCATGAAAAAAGATATTCCGATCCTGAAAGTAGAAGACCTGGCAGTGGCCATCGTCCCCCGTCTTGAATTTGAAGAAGACCATGAAGATTTTTGGGATACCTACCTGATCAATCTCAAAAACGAACCGATTTATTCCGTTTTAGTCAATTCCCGCGGGTATGGCGTACTCGACGGCGAACAACGTCAAACTACCACACTACGCTATTTCTGGGAATCGATTGGCCCTCTGGAGGTGGTAAAAATTGAACCGGTGGAAAAATCCGTTTTGTCGCTCGCCAATGAGTATTGGGTGAGTTTTTCCTACCACGACTACCTGTACGACAAAAAATACGTCTTTGTCCCCGGCAGCCTCGAAGCCATGCATTTCACCGACATCCCCATCCTGAATCGCAAAGGGGTGATGATTAAATAACCACATCATGCTAATGATCGATCAAAAAATGCCGCCTTATAAACAGGCCGTCCTGGTGTTCGCCGGGGCGTTTATCCTCATGTTTGGTGGCTGGGCGCTGGACAAGACGGGAATTTACCCCATGGACAGTCTTTATCCCTGGTCGATTGCAACTGCATTTTCGCTGCTCTTTGCCATTTTTAACAGCCTGATGAGTCTCAGTGCGGACAATACCCTCAAGTATTGGGGGACTTCCGTGTACAGTTACCTCGGTTTGGCGTTTATGAACGGTTGCTCGGCCTGGTTGCTTTCAGGTGTCCGGTTGAGCGATGCCGGAACATATCGCTGGATTTACCTTGTGGTTACCGTCGGTTTTCTCGTTTTCCTTTCCATGGTGAATTTTATGAGAAAAATCGTCGAATTTGCTGAACGCGAGGAATGGACCCAGCCGAGAAAACGGCGGAATTGATCCATTTTTCAACAACACCCATCATGAAGTATTTTGTTTTGATCCTGGGTATTGCAGCCTGCAATGCCCCTCAGCCCGCACCCCAAACCACCTCTACTGCGACAAGTGCAGCTGCCCGCGATTCTCTCATTGTCGCTCCGCAATACGATGCAACCGGCAAACTGATCCCGGTTGTCAAAAGCGACGCCGAATGGAAGAAAGAGCTCAACGAACTGGAATACAGTGTGTTGCGTGAGGAGAGCACCGAAGGCGCTTTCACCGGCGATCTTTGGAACAACCATGCTGCCGGCACCTACATCTGCCGTGGCTGCGGTTTGCCGCTGTTTGATTCGGAAACAAAATTTGAATCCGGAACGGGCTGGCCTTCTTTTTTTCAACCCATCAAGCCCGAATATGTCGCTGAAAAAGGCGACGGCTCCTACGGCATGTCGCGCACCGAAGTGGAATGTGCGCGTTGCGGCGGGCACCTGGGCCACGTGTTTGACGATGGTCCGCCGCCGACTCACCTGAGGTATTGCATGAATTCGGTGTCCTTGGATTTTGTACCGCGTTGACCACATCCAGCCCCTCATCCATTACCGGGTCTGGATCATTTTCATCGTAGCCACGTCGGTGACCGTTTCGAGTTTGTAATACAGGATGCCGGGTGTGTTCAACACGCTGCGATCCAGGCTCACGGCATGGTAGCCCTTTGCGTAGTCGCCTTTTTGCGTAAACAGCATGCGGCCCGTTTCGTCGTACACCGTCAGGGTAGCGCTCGTGCTTGCCGGCAGGTGGAAGCCGATCAGCGTGCGATCCGTCCAGGGGTTCGGCTGGTTCTGGTACAGTTCGAATCCGACCCCACTGGTTGTCATCCCCTCAGGGGATCCGAAGCGCAAAGCCACGTCGAGGCGCCGGCCGGCCGCGTCATAAGCTTCCGTGCGTGTGATCTGGTTGCTCAGTTGCAGCATCCGGCTTAGTTTGCCGGCCTTTTCGGCGTGGAAACGGACTGTGAACTCAGCTGCGCCGTCGATCGACGCGGTCAGCGCTCCTGTCCCGATACTCCTGGGAACATGATTGAACACGCCGAAATTGTCGGCGCTTACCTTGTCCCGGCTGTTGGTTGGAATAGCGGCCACCTGCAGACCGTCGAGGTTCAGCGTGAACTGGAAGCCTTGAACCTGCCCGGCAGTTTCGCCTTCCCCGGTCCGGATTCCGGTGTTTGAAAACGTCACATCGAAGGTCTCGCCCGCCTGCACCAGGCGGTCTTGCGTGTTGAGCAGCAGGGTGCCGGCCATGCGTTCTTCACCCAGGCCTGTGGCGTTGAGGATGACGGAATTGTTCACGTCTCCGATTTTGATGCCGGTGAAATCGCCAAACTGGTTACTTTGAATGTTGTTCAGGCTAATGTTTTCTGCAAATGGTATAGAAGAGAAAGGATTGAGCGGATCGGCGAAAGTGAAATTCTTGTCGATAAAGCGCCAGGAGTTGTTGTTGGGCAGTTCGGCATAGATACCGAGGATCAATTTCCGCAGTTCGAGGATGTCGAACGTCGTCACCGAATTTGATTGATTCGCATCGGCTGCGATCATTTTATATGGCGAGTTCAGCGTATCGATGCCCAGGATATGTTTGGAGATGAGCACGAGGTCGAAGGTTGAAACGCCATTCATCGGATTGTCGTCTTTTATGGGCGTCAGGGTACAGTTCGCGTCGAAGGGGACGCCGGCGGAGAACAGGTAGGCTCCTGCATTATCAGAGAAAACCAAGGAGTTGATCGCCGGCGCTCCATTGACCGGGATGCAGCTCAGCTGAACCTGTGTATCTTCCACGCCCTGCATACCAGCTTGGGGTTCGGTTTTGATTTCGCCTGAAACCAGGATCGGGCTGCCACAGTGAAAGTAGTCCTGTACCTGGACGGAGGTCACGCAAAAAGCCGTATTGCCGGCGGCGTCCTGCGCCCACAATTCAACCGTTTGTGTGCCGATGTCATTACAATAAAATGTCACAGAAGGGATCGGGTTGCCTGCCCCGTCGAGCGGAAAGCCCGTGCCTGCGCCCGATTTCCGGACGGCAAATTTCAACTGGTTGCCCAAGGTGTACGGTGTCGGCGGCGTGCAGTTGTCCTGGGCAAATTGCAGAAAATCCGTAGCCCACAGGGTCACGGTGCCCGTTATCAGGATTTCTGCACTCACTCCGCTGAGGCATTCCACGATTGGAGGTTTGCAGTCTTTTACGGTAAATGTGTATTCACACAGTGACTGGTTACCGCAGGCATCGGTCAGTATCCACCGGATTTTGTGTGTGCCGTAGGGCAGTTCGGGCGCTACGCCGTCGAGCGTCGCGTCATCCGGGTTGACGGGTAAATCCTCGGTATCCCAACGGACGTACCCTTTCAAGTTGTTGCCGTTTTTTACGCGATCGATTGCAAAACGGTATTTCTGGTTGGCCGGAACGGGTCGTTCGTCAAAGGCACGGGGCGTGCCTCCGGAGAAATTGGGGTTGCCCGAGTTGTCGTAATTGACATTGTTCGTACCCGGCAGGTTGGTGCTGCTGATCACCGTTTCCATCGTGCCGTTGCCGTCCAGGTCGAGAAATAACAAATATTCTATCGCTATCGATGCTCCCGAAATGTCGTCCGTAGCGGTGATGTTCAGATCGGTCGAGCCTTCACACAGGTCGTGCGAGGAGATCGCGCCGTCCCACCAGTACATTTCATTCCACAATTGCGGGTCGTTCACCGTCAGGTCGCAGAATTCAACCGAACTGGCCGGGCAGCCGCCGGCCACTGTCGGCGCTTGCGAATCGATGACCGTAATTATTTGTGTAGCCGTGGCCGAACAGGCATTCGCATCCGTCAGTGTCAGGGTATAAGCAGTCGTTTCAGATGGCGAAACCGTGGTCGAAGCCGTCGAGGCGCCGGTGCTCCAGGAATAGGTTGTTCCGCCCGAGCCTGTCAGCGTTACAGGGCTGCCCGGGCAGATGGCCGCATCGTCGGGTGTTCCTGAATTTTCCAGAACGGAAATAGCTGCAACAGGCGCCGCATTGACCGTAATGGTAAAATTGCAGGAGCTGGAACAGTCCACAACACCTACTGTATAGGTAATGATATTGGGTCCGGAGGGCGCCAAAGCCGGGTCGAACATATTTGCAGCATTTACGCCGGGCCCGCTGTACATACCCCCCTCAGGTGCGGCGCCGGCCAGGGTAACAGGAGGTGCATTGGCACAAACGGACTGATTGGCCGGGCAGCTCACCATGGCCTGTTTAAGGGCTATACTATCACTGTTTTGCACACTGACCGTAATTGGGCATAGCTGGGCGTTGGTCGCTCCGATCATGACTGGTGTGTTGGTAACACCCACGGCAGCCGGGCCGGCATTGGCTACTACGATCAGTTGAATCATCAGCAAGACCGTACTGTCGGGCAGGTCTTCGCCGGTGGAGCCGGCTGGATCGGTCCAGTTATAAATGAGCTGACCGCCATTGATCATTGAGGTATCGATCACGGGGGCGCTGCCGCCGATAATGTTCGCCGTATCACCCAGATACATGAATTTGTTTTGATCCCAATTGATGCTGTACGCCAGTGATTTGATGCCTGTAAAGCCGCTTGTTGCCTGAAGCATGAACAGGATGGTATCGCCGCAAGTGGCGCTGTCGGGACCCACGGCATGCAGGGTCAGGGGTGGCAGGGCGCCGTACAGAATAATCATTTCATCCGTAGCCGGGCAGGGGCCATTCGCACTGAGGGTCAGGGTAATAGGAGCCGTGTTGCCGGAAGGCGGAGTATAAATAGCATCCAGCGCGTTTTTATCCGGAGAAAAACTTCCTCCCGCGCCGCCATCGTCCCAGATGCCCCCCGCCCCGCCGCCAACGGCACCGGCCAGTTGCGCGACGCCTTCGATACAGGTTGTTTGGTCCGGGCCGGCGCTGACCGTTTGTGCAGTATTGACTGTGACCACGACAGCGGTACTGGAAGTACAGCCCATGTTGGTCACGGTAACGGAATAATCCGTTTGGGTCACGGGATTGACCGTAATGGTTTCGGTGGTCTCCGCGGTGCTCCAAACGTAGGACATGCCGCCGCTGGCTGTCAGTGTCGTGGGAATGCCTCCACAAATGGCGGTATTGCCGCTAATCTGAGCATTGGGCTGTGGGCGTACCACGATCATTTTAGTGGCCGACCCGCTGCACCCCACTCCATTGGTAGCAGTAACGGTGTAATTTGTGGTACCGGCAGGGTTTACGGTAATTGCTGCCGTAGTAGCCCCGGTGTTCCATAAATAGGTCACGCCGCCGTTCGCTGTCAAAGTCGTGGTTTGACCGGGACAAATCGTATCGTTACCTGAGATTTCCACCGGTATCTGGATCAGGTTAATGTTGGCGTTATTCTGCACGCTGGTTGTGAGTACGCAGAACTGAGCATTTGTCGCCTCGATGGGTGTAGGATTGCCCGAAATGCTGACGTTAGTCATTCCTGTGGCGTTGAGCGCTTTAAGTTTGATCGTCCACAAAAGTGTGCCATCGGCGAGATCCTCGCCTTCGGAACCGGAAGGATCTACCCATGCGTAGGTGATTTTACCCATGCCGACTGCAAACGTGCCGATACTCGGTGATGCGCCGCCGATTGCGGTAGTCATGTTGCTGACATAGCTGAATTTACCCGGATCCCAATTCACACTGTACTGCAAGGAGCTCATATCCTTGAAGCCGTTCACTGATTTTATGAGGATCGTTACCGTTTCATCGCAGGTGACACTTGAAGGTCCGGTAGTAGAGAGGGTCAGAGGAGGCAGGGGGCCGTAAGTTACCACCAGATCGTCGGAGCTTGGATTTGGTTCGTTCGATGTCAGGGTCAAGGTAACAGGCTGCGTATTGCCGGGAGGTGGGATGTAATAGGCAATTAACGAGGTATTGCTTGGCGAGAATGAGCCTCCCGGTATGCTGGCGGTCCAGGTTCCCTCGTTGGTGTTGCCCGTGACTGTACCTGCGATTATAACAATTCCGTTGACGCAGGTTGTCTGGTCGGGGCCGGCGTTCACCACCCCGGTCGGGTTGCTCGCGTTAACCTGGCTGTTAAAATCCCTTGCTGAAGGTGTATTCGATACCGTTATGGCAATTTGTCCCCAGGATTTTCCTGCACAGACCAATAGCGTCAAACAAAGGGTAATGAACCACTTTGGGCCAAACAGACCTTGCAGGGCTCTGTACGGGGCAATAATCTCAGCATTCTTTTGGGAAATGCCTGCCTTAGCACGCAACTCTTTTGAGAACAGGAAACACTTTTTCATGAGGATTGTATTGAAGTTTAAAGGGAGCGGAATCTATTGCAAAATGCTGCCGGAGCAGAAAATGGCGTATTGAAGATACCATGCCAATTGGGAAAGTCCACCCGTTCGGCGCTTAAACCGGATTTTTTGGACCTAGTCAGGTTGAAATAAAAGGAAACCCCAGCCGGCAAGCCGGCTGGGGTTTCCTTTTATTGAAACTTACCAGGTAGGAAGGGGTTCCCCTCCATCCCTTACTTCGTTTGGATCATCTTCATCGTAGCCGCATCCGTTGCGGTTTCCAGTTTGTAGTACAACACGCCCGAGGTGTTCAGCACAGCGCGATCCAGGCTCACGGCGTTGTAGCCCTTCGCGTAGTCGCCTTTCTGCGTGAACAGCACGCGGCCCGTTTCGTCGTACACCGTCAGCGTAGCGCTCGCTGCAGTCGGCAGGTGGAAGCCGATCTGCGTGCGGCCTAC
>JBGAJY010000162.1:0-13776 GCA_044224705.1 Saprospiraceae bacterium | reverse complement strand
AGTCCAAAAACAAAATGCAGCAGGAGTTCGGCGTCGAATACCTCAACCGCCTTCGCGCGGCCTATCCCGAGGTGAACGGCCGCGCCGACTTCTGCGTCTACTGGTTTTACAAGGCCCAGCAACACCTGCCCGAGGGCGGCTATGCGGGCCTCGTGGGCACCAATACCATCCGCCAGAACAACAGCCGCGAAAGCAGCCTCGACTACATCGTGCACCACGGCGGCACCATCACCAATGCCGTGTCGTCGCAGGATTGGTCGGGCGAGGCGGCCGTGTTTGTCAGCATCGTCAACTGGAAAAAAGGCCCGGAACCCGGCCCCAAAACCCTTTTCACCGAAGGCCCCGACAAGACGCTGGTGGCCCATATCGTGCCGAAGATCACGAGCAGTCTTTCGCTGCAAATCGACCTGACCGGGGCGCTGGTGCTGGCTTGCAACACCACGCCCAAGCGCGTTTTTCAGGGACAGACGCATGGCCACGAGGGTTTTTTGCTGGAAAAAGACGCGGCGTTGAAAATGCTGAAAACGCATCCGGAGTACGCTGAGGTGCTGCGACCGTTCCTGATCGGCGATGAACTAGTGGCGAGTTTGGGCAGCCAGCCGGGGCGGTTTGTGATTGATTTTTCCAATCACGACATCATCTCGGCCAGCCGCTTCAGAGAGTTGTTTCAAATTTTAGAAAAAACGGTTTTGCCTTTCCGGCAGGAAAAAGCAGAACTCGAGCGGACAGGAAAAATTGCCAAAAACGGTCATGTCAATCAACTCAATATCTGGTGGAAAATGTGGCGACGGCGTGAGGAAATGCTCCATGCCATCGCCCAGATTCCGCGCTATGTTGCTTGTGCTCGCGTCACGCAGCGTCCTATTTTTGAGTTTATTTCTTCGGAAATCCGTCCCAACGACAAAGTGATGGTATTTTGTTTTGATGATGACTACTCATTTGGCATTATCCAATCGTATATCCATTGGTCCTGGTTTGTTGAAAAATGTACGACGCTTGGGCAAACTCCCAATTACAATTCCGAATCCGTCTGGGACACCTTCCCCTGGCCTCAGCACCCCACCGAGCCCCAAATCCTGGCCGTGGGCCGGGCCGCCAAATCGCTCCGCGACCTGCGCCGCGACTACATGACCAAAGGCCGCCAGAGCCTGCGCGATCTCTACCGCACCCTCGACAAGCCGGGCAAGAACCCGCTTCGCGATGCGCACGAGGTCCTTGATAAGGCGGTGCTGGCGGCTTACGGCTGGCCGGACGTGGCGCCGGGCGACGTGGGCGGTATTTTGCAGCGGCTGCTGGACTCAATGCAGCGGTGGCCGCCGCCGGGGTGGAAGCCAGGGGGCCGGGCGTGCCGGCGGATTTGCGGGCTGGGCTGGTGACGGAGGATTGTGTTCGAATGGGAACACTGTGAATGTTAATCGAACCAAAACCAGCCAAAAACCCGTATTTTTAAGCTAAAATATAGCCAGGCCTGCTGTTGCGAAGCCGCAAATCCGCCATCACCTGCTTTGGGAATACGACTGGAACACATTCGATTTCGACCGTTCGGCCGATCTCGTGATTGAGCGCGTTATCGAACGGGGCAATATGGAAGAATGGCGTCAGATACTCGGTTACTACGGCCGTGAAAAGGTGCTGGCGGTAGCTCGCACGAGTCGCCAGCTCGACCGTAAGCACAAACAGTTCACTGAAATCTACGTCGACTCCGCTTTCAATGCTGTTCAAAACGCCTGACATCATTTTGCCGGAGACCTTGCGGCTCCTTGAGCGTTTGCAACAAGACGCCGTGCTGGAAGATTTTTTCCTGGTTGGCGGCACAGACCTTGCATTGCAGATCGGGCACAGGTTGTCAGTGGACCTCGACCTTTTTACCCTGGAAGCTTTCGACAATCAAGATTTGCAAACCTATTTGACCAGCCATTACGGATTTTTCATCGATAACATATCTACTTATACCATCAGTGGCGTCATTAAAGGCATCAAGGTTGATTTTATTCGGCATGCCTATCCTTTAGTTCGGCCGCTCTTTGTAACGGACTCCCTTCGCCTTGCTTCCCTGGAAGACATTGCTGCAATGAAACTCAACGCCATTGCACACAGCGGTCAGCGTTTAAAAGATTTTGTGGACATTTATTTTTTGTTGGAGAAAATGCCGCTTAGCACGATGTTGGTGGCTTACGAAGTAAAATATGCCAATTCCAATGCACTTATCCCCCTCAAGGCTTTGACTTTTTTTGACGACATCAACGATCAACTTGATCCACCTCAAATGGTACGCGCTGTTTCCTTGGAACAATTGCGGAAACGATTGGTCGAATCTGTTTTAAAACCAGATAAAACCTTCTGAACAATCTATTTATATCAAAGAACCGGAGCCGCTCACACAAGCGACTCCGGTTTTTGATTCCTTATCTCACATCCCTCACTTCCCGTGACAGTTCTTATACTTCTTCCCGCTCCCGCAGGGGCACGGCTCGTTCCTTCCCACCACTTTATCCTTTACGATCGGCTGCACGCGCTGCACGGGGCCGCTGTGGCTGGCCGACTGGGCGGCGCGCTGGGCGGCCTGCTGGGTCTCGGTCATGGCCTGCGTGTTGTTGGCTTTCAGGCGGTTGGCCTGGGCACGGCGCGCGGCTTCGGCGGCCTGTTGCTGCTGTTGGGCGCGTTGCATGGCGGCTTCGTCGGGTAAGGCGAGCGAACCTTTGAGCAGGAAAGAGGTGACGTTCGAGTTGATGTGGCCGATGAGGCCTTCGAAGAGGTTGTAAGCCTCCATTTTGTAGATCACGAGCGGGTCTTTCTGTTCGAAAGAGGCGCCTTGCACGGATTCTTTCAGGTCGTCCACATTGCGGAGGTGCTCTTTCCAGGCGTCGTCGATGAGGGCGAGGGTCGCCACTTTTTCCACGTCGTGCATGATGGTTTTGCCGCCTGAGCGGATGGCGTCTTCCATATCGGCGGAGATATTGAGCCCCAGGCTGCCGTCGGTGTAAGGCACGACGATGCGTTTGTAACGGTGTCCTTCGCGTTCGTGCACGTCTTTGATAATGGGCAAAAGACGCTCGCCGACCATCTGGCGTTTGCGGGCGTACAGGTCGAACACCTGTTGCTGGAAAGTGGCCAGTACGGTACCTGCCGGCGCGCTTTTGAACCAGGCGGCGTCCATTTCGGGGTCCACGCCGATGGCGCGAATGGAGTCGAGGCGGAAGGTTTCGAAGTCGCCGCCTTCGCGGTGGATGTGCACGAGTTCTTCCGTGATACCCAGAAAAGCGTTGTTGATGTCCACGGCGAGGCGTTCTCCGAAGAGGGCGTTGCGGCGTTTTTTATAAATCGCTTCGCGCTGGATGTTCATCACGTCGTCGTATTCCAGCAGGCGCTTGCGGATGCCGAAGTTATTCTCCTCCACCTTTTTTTGTGCGCGTTCGATGGATTTGGTGACCATGGAATGCTGGATGACGTCGCCGTCCTTGTGGCCCATTTTGTCCATCAGACCGGCGATCCGGTCGCTCTGGAACAGGCGCATGAGCGAATCTTCCAGCGACACGTAGAACTGGGAAGTACCCGGGTCGCCCTGGCGGCCGGCACGACCGCGCAACTGGCGGTCCACACGACGGCTTTCGTGGCGCTCGGTGCCGATGATGGCCAAACCGCCGGAGGCTACCACGCCAGGACCCAGTTTGATGTCGGTGCCCCGGCCGGCCATATTCGTGGCAATGGTCACTTTGCCGGCCTGACCGGCTTCGGCGACGATTTCGGCTTCCCGCTGGTGCTGCTTGGCGTTCAGGACATTATGGTCGATGCCCCGCATTTTGAGCATTCGGCTGAGCAATTCGGAGATTTCCACCGAGGTGGTACCGACGAGTATGGGGCGGCCGGCATCGCGCAATCTGACAATCTCGTCGATGACGGCGTTGTACTTCTCGCGGGCGGTTTTGTACACGAGGTCTTCTTCGTCCTTCCGGGTGATGGGCCGGTTGGTCGGGATCACGACCACGTCGAGTTTGTAGATGTCCCACAATTCCTTGGCTTCGGTTTCGGCCGTACCGGTCATACCGGCAAGTTTGTGGTACATGCGGAAATAGTTCTGCAGCGTAACCGTCGCATAGGTCTGGGTAATCTCGCCGACTTTCACGTTTTCCTTGGCTTCGATGGCCTGGTGCAGGCCGTCGGAATAGCGGCGGCCTTCCATGACGCGGCCGGTTTGTTCGTCCACGATTTTGACCTCGCCTTCGGGTGTGACGATGTATTCGTTGTCGCGGTCGAACAGCGCATAGGCTTTCAGCAATTGCTGAACGGCGTGCACGCGGCGGCTTTTTACGCCGTAATCCTGTGAAAGGCGTTCTTTCGCTTCGGTGCGTTCGTTGAGGTCGAGATCGGGGTTTTGGTCAATTTTGACCAGTTCGAGGCCGATATCCGGCAGGATGAAGAAACTCGGGTCGTTGTTGAAGCGGGACAGAAACTCGACGCCTTTTTCAGTCAATTCCACCGAACGGTTTTTCTCGTCGATATAGAACAACAGTTCGCGGTCCACCTCGTGCATCCGCTTGTTGTTCTCCTGCATGTAGAAGTTCTCGGTTTTTTGCAACAGCACTTTCACGCCTTCTTCGCTGAGGAATTTGACGAGCGGGCGGTATTTCGGCAGCGCGCGGTGAGCGCGGAGCAAGGGCATGCCGGCCGTACCTTCCTCGGTGCCGATTTTGCCTTCGGAATAAAGTTTGCGCGCTTCGGCGAGGAATTGAGAAGCGAGTTTGCTTTGCTCGTCCACCAGGCGTTTTACGTTCGGGTTCAGTTCCACGTACTCCTGATCTTCCGCGCCGCGGGTGACGGGGCCGGAGATGATGAGTGGCGTTCGCGCATCGTCGATGAGCACAGAGTCGACTTCGTCCACGATGGCGTAGTGGTGTTTGCGCTGCACGAGTTCGTCGGTGCCGACGACCATGTTGTCGCGCAGGTAGTCGAAGCCGAATTCGGCGTTGGTGCCGAAAGTGATATCGGCCAGGTAGGCGTTTTTGCGGTCCTGGGAGTGCGGGCGGTATTTGTCGATGCAATCGACGGTGAGCATCAGGAATTCGTAGATCGGACCGACCCATTCGGAGTCGCGTCGGGCGAGGTAGTCGTTCACGGTGACGATGTGTACGCCTTCGCCGGCCACTCCGTTGAGGTAGGCGGGCAGGGTACCGACGAGGGTTTTGCCCTCACCGGTGGCCATTTCGGCGATTTTACCGTCGTGGAGCACCATACCGCCGATGAGTTGCACGTCGTAGTGCACCATGTTCCAGGTGATGTCGCCGCCGGCGGCCACCCAGCTGTTTTTCCAGATGGCCTGGTCGCCGTCGATGGTGACGTAGCTTTTGCCTTTGGCGGCGAGGTTGCGGTCGTGGTCGGTGGCGGTGACGGTCAGGGTTTCATTTTCGACAAAACGGCGGCTGATTTCCTTGACGAGGGCGAAGGCTTCGGGCTGGATGTCGAGCAGAATTTCTTCCAGGGATTTGTCGCGGTTTTTGCGCAATTCGTCCACTTCCTTGAAGAGGGCATCCTTGTCGTTGAAGTCTTCGGTATCGATGGCCTGCTGGTTGACCCGGGCGATTTCCTCGTCGATATCGGCGAGGTATTCGCGGATGCGTTGGCGGAATTCGAGGGTCTTGGCGCGCAGTTGGTCGTGCGAAAGAGATTGATATTCAGCGAAATAGCGGTGAATTTCGGCAACGGTCGCCTCGTATTTGTTCAGGTCGCGTTCCTGTTTCGTGCCGAGAATTTTTTTGAGAAAGCCAAACATGCTTAGGTGGAATGTTTCGTAAGAAAGAAGGTTTCAGGAGGATAAAAACCCGCCCGCCTTCGCGCAAAACGCAGCGGCGGGTAAAAAACGCAAAGATAAGGTTTCCGGGTCGGACGGGCAGGGCCGCACATATCGTTCCAGCCCTGGAAAATGTTATTTTTTTGTCAAAATGGCAGTATGCCGGACGGGCAGCGCGCAATTGTGGCAGGGCGGCCTGCCGTGGATTGTAAACCCGGAGGATTTGAAGATGCGGGGATTTGAGGATTCGGACAGAACACGTTCTTAATCTTTCAAGCCTCCAAAAAGCGTCAGAGCCATCTGTATCAACCAAATGGCCAGGGCGCCATTGAACACCAGCGCTCCGATGGCCGTCACGCCCGACAACAACCGGCGTTGCCGGAAGCCCTCGCTGAGCCGGTTTTTGTCCTGGTGGTCGAGGGCGGGCGGGTGAAACACCATGCCGGTGCAGATCGCCAGGGCTCCGGCGCCGAGCAGAAACCACAATACCCGGATCAGGCCCCGGTGCGGCTCGTAACCCAAATTCCCGAGTCCCCAATCGGCCACCGCCAATCCGGCGAACAAGGCGCTGAAAAACCAGGCCACCGGCCGGGAGCCGATCTTAAAGCCGGTATCGCGAATAGACAGGTCGAGGTGTTTTTCACGCACGCCGAAGGCCAGCGCGGCGAAAGCGAGGACCAGGAGCCAAAGGGGCCAGTAGTGAAAGAAGAGGGAGTTGTTCATGTACGGTTGGTTTTTGCCTGAAAATGGTTCCCTGCGCCGGCTCAACGTGTCATTCTTCCATTTTCAAAAAATCGAACTCAGCCGTCCAGCTCTCTTTTTCATGAAATTCCACGAAGCGTTCCAGCCCGCCAAACCATTCCAGCGCTTCTTTTTTGCGCAGATAAGTCGGCTTTTTCAAGGCATACAAAGGATAGGAACTCCAGGGATATTCCGAAAAATCGGGCCATCCGCCCTGCCGCACCACCTCGGCGTGGATATAATACACCAGCCAGGGCAAGTGTTTTTTGTCTTCGATCTCGATGCGCTGGAACGGCTGGTGAAACAGGTTGCCGCTGCGGCCGTACTGCTGGTTGAACGAGCTGGTGTATCCCGCGAACATGCGGATAAATTGCCGTTCCACCACGGAATGATAATCCCGGTCTGCTTCGAGGGCTTCGAGGAAGAGGTGTTGTGCCGCTGTGCGCTCAAATTCGGGCTGCTCCAGCACCGCTTCCGTAATCACTTCGGCCGGCTTCACCCTGATGCAGAAATGGAAATGGCTTTCCATCAGGCACCAGGCATAGGTGTCGACGTAGTCGCCGAGGTACATCTTGTATTTACTCAGAAAAGCATGCAGGTCATCCTCCGTGCGAAACAGCGGGGAGCGGTTGTGCGAACGGTTGTAGATGTGGTAGTACGCGCCGGGGGTAAAGCGGGCGAGGTGGTTGGAGGGCGACTGCTGAGTCTTCATAATTTTTCGGTATTGCGGTGCAGAGTTGCTTGAGTCGGGCCAATGGCGTGTTTTGTCTTTACATCACGCGTTGGTGAACCAGGCGCACAATTTCCGCCTCCAGTTCACTGGCCTTTTCCGCCATGCGTTGCGATTCCTCGGTCACGGTCTGGGCATATTCCTTGTCTTTAAGGCTCATTGCGTTCACCTTTACGTTGAGCCAGGCGCCGTGCACGGCCGTACGGGCGCAGAGGGCGCCCACGCCGGCGTCGGTCACGGAATTGGGGTTGCCCTCTTCCACCATTTCACGGATCAGGCTGAACGATTCGAGGGCGAGGCGCATCACTTTGAGCGGCACCTTGATGGCCTCGACAGTGCCTGCCTGGATGGCCTGACTGCGGGCGAATTTTTCTTCCGGCGTGCTTTTGGGCATACCGAAGGCCGTCATGATGGCATTGAAAGCGGCGGTATCTTCGTCCACGGCGCGGAGCAGGGCGTCTTTGAGTTGCTGGCCGCGTTCGGCGGCTGCGCCGAAGTAATCCCAGCGCTCGTCCCAGCCGCGTTTGTGGCTGCTGAGGTTGGCGACCATGGTGGCCAGCGAGACGCCGAGGGCGCCCACATAGGCGCTCACCGAGCCGCCTCCGGGGGCCGCCGTTTCGGCAGCGGTCGCGTTGGCGAATTCGCGCAGGGTCTGTCTGACCAGCAATTTCGCATCGTTCGGGTCGCCTGCCGCGAGGTTGTATTCAATGATTTTGCGTTGCGGGTCAAAAGGCGCAAGTTCGTCCAACCCCATGGACTTGACCGCGATTTTGATCAGTTCCTCTTCGCTGACGCCCGCGCTGCGTTGCTGTTTTTTCAAAAAATAACGTCCGGCTTCGAGCATGACTTCGAGGGGCACCAGGCCAACGAGTTCGGAGCCTGTGACGCGCATGCCGCGGCGGTCGGCGCTTTTGCAGCATTCTTCGAAAGCCAGGTGCAGCGGGGTGCTTCGGATCTCCGTAATGTTCATCGAAATCTGCGCAACGCCGTATTCCTCGATGAACCATCCGATGGCTTTTACGCCTTTCAGCGTGCCGGGTTGGCGGCGAGGCTCGCCCTGTTCATCCAGAAGTGGTTTGCCGGTGGCGGGGTCGTTCAGTACGCGGCCTTTTTCGCGAATGTCGAAGGCTACGGAATTGGCGCGGCGTACGGAAGTCGTGTTCAGGTTCACGTTGTAGGCGATCAGGAAATCGCGGGCTCCGATGACTGTGGCGCCGCGTTTGGCGTCGAAGCGGGCGGGGCCGAAATCAGGCTTCCAGTCGGGCTGGACAATCTTATCGGGCAATCCTTCGTATTCGCCGGCGCGGATGGTGGCCAGATTCTGGCGTTCGGGGCGGCTGGCTGCGGATTCGTAGAGATACACGGGCAGGTCGAGCGCCGTGCCGACGCGTTCGGCCAGTTGCCGTGCCCATTGCACCGTTTCTTTCATGCTGATATTGGCGACCGGGATTAAGGGGCACACGTCGGTAGCGCCCATACGCGGGTGTTCGCCGCTGTGACGGCTCATATCGATCAGTTCGCCGGCCGTACGGATGGCGCGGAAAGCGGCTTCCACGACCGGGCCGGGTTCGCCGACGAAGGTGACCACCGTGCGGTGGGTGGCTTTTCCCGGGTCGACGTCGAGCAATTTGACACCTTCCACGCTTTCAACAGCATCGGTGATGGCTTTGATCACGGCCGGATCGCGGCCTTCGGAGAAATTGGGTACGCACTCGATAAGTTGTTTCATGGCAATATTTGATTGGAAATGGCGGGCAAAGGTAAGGGCTTGATCCGGGGTAAAATATTTTGGACAAACTTTGACCAAACATTCGGGCAGGCCGGTGATCTAAATTTGTGCAAGCGCATGAATCAAGGGTTGAATCAACCATCGAGTATCCCTTGTGACAGGCTCCACTCCCAACCCCTCGTCCTCCGGGGAGGGGAGAGCTTGCCAGGCGGGTGTAGAAATATCGTTGTAACCTTTGATTTGCATCAACCGTAAAATTGCCTTCCCGACCAGAGAGGATTGACCTTTTTAAAAGATAAATCCTGCGAATCCTGTCGATCCTGTCAAAAATAAAACACCATGTCCGACGCCCAACTCCCCAACCACTCCGCGCCGCCGGCTCCCTGGGAAGAGAAAATTTCCCGTCTTCCGCGCCGCCGTTTCGCCCTGCGCGATTACGTGGCCACGCTCGACCCGCAGCGCGATTGCCAGGAAATCTCGTACGCCATCACCTGCCGGGAGTTTCCCTGGGGTGTGACCCGCTCGCTGGAATTTGCCCTGTTCCGCGTTTTCGGCGTTGCGAAAGGCTCGCCTTTGCTCGTTCTAACGGGCGAATTCGTGCAACGCACCCAAAAACGTTACGACGACACGGTGCTCATTTTATCCGAAATCCTGGAACACGGGGTGGACAGCCCGCGCGGCCACGCAGCCCTGGTGCGCATGAACAAGCAGCACGGCCGCTACCCAATCCCGAACGACGAGTACCTCTACACCCTATCGACCTTCATTTTCGAGCCCGCCCGCTGGATCGATCAATACGGCTGGCGGAAGCTCACGCGGGCTGAAAAACTGGCCGGTTACCACACCTGGTGCGAGATCGGGCGGCGCATGGGTATCAGGGATATTCCGGACAGCTACGAGGCATTCGAGCAGTTCAACCGCGATTTCGAACGCGCGCAGTTTCGCTATTCTCCTGACAATGAGATTATCGCAAAAGCTACCCGAAATCTTATGCTGTCCTGGCTTCTGCCCAAATGGCTGCAGTGGCTGGGCGCGCCGTTTGTCCACGCCCTTATCGACGACCATTTGCTGGAAGCGGTGGGCATGCGCCCCGCACCGCGCTGGCTGCAGGGCCTGGTGCGTGGCTCCCTGCGCCTGCGGGGCCGAATGATCCGGTTGCTTCCGCCACGCCGCAAACCGCATTTGCTGACGCGGGCGGGCAACCGGACGTACCGGAAAGGCTATGTGATCGGGGAGTTGGGGGCGAACTGAATTTCGGACTGATTGTGGGGTAACAACTTTTCCTTTCTCTTGATTTTCAAGTAGTATTGTCCAAAAATCAGGATCAAATGGAAAACGATTTTGTCACTATTGCCCAATTCCAGTTTGCGCACGACGCGGGACTGCCCATTTTGCAGGAACGGCTCGATGAAGCCGGTATCGAATACTTAGTGTTTAATGAAAACATGGGCAGCGTCGCGCCTTTGGGTACCTGGGCAGGCGGCGGCATAGAATTGCGTGTCCATCCGGAGCATGCCACGCAGGCTACGGCGATTTGGGAAGCCGTGCAGCAGCTGGTTGAATATTCGGACTACGAAGACCCCGAACTGGCCGAAATGCGTCAGAAAGAAAATGCCATCGCCCAAAGAAACTGGAACGCCTGTCTGTTTTCGCTGGTGATTCTGGGTACGGCGTTTTGGGTGCTGCACGTGATGGAATTGATCTAATAGAAACCCGCCTGCATTTACACCCCGCCGGTTTCTACAAAGGTGCCGGCCCCATCGGCCGGTTGGTATGCCGGATATTTTCGGATACTAAATGGGTCGACTACTAGAAATGACTCAAATCCACGTGCTTGAAGTACCCCGAATACCACAAAGCCAGGATCAGTAATCCCACCGCGATCCGGTAATAACCGAACGCTTTGAACCCGTGGCGGGTGAGGAAGCCCACAAAAGCGCGGATAGCCAGGAGGGCGACAATAAAGGCCACGATATTCCCGACAGCCAGCAGGACCAGTTCGTGTTGTGAAAATGTGCCGCCCTCTTCGTCTACAAAATCCCAGATCGACTTGCAGGTGGCAGCGAACATCGTCGGGACAGCCAGGAAAAAGGAGAACTCGGCTGCCGTGCGGGGCGACAATCCCTGCGTCAGTCCGCCGATGATGGTGGCGGCCGAACGGCTCACGCCGGGCACCATCGACACAACCTGGAACAGACCGATTTTCAGTGCTTTGGGCAGGGAAATATCGTCCGTCGTGGTGTCGCGCGTGCTTTGTTTTTTGAAATAATCATCGATCAGAAGAAAAACGATGCCGCCTGCGATCAGGGCGACGGCCACCACGACAATGTTTTCGAGCAAAGCGTCGATTTGCTTTTTAAACAACAGGCCAAAAAAAACCGCCGGCAGGAATGCCACGAACAAGCGGACATAAAACCGGATATCCTGAAAAAAACGCCGCCAGTACAGCGCCACGACCGATAAAATGGCCCCGAACTGAATGGCCACCGTGAACATTTTTACAAAATGATCCGACTCGATGCCCATCAGCGTGGAGCCAATGATCATGTGCCCGGTGGACGACACCGGCAGGAATTCCGTCAGGCCTTCAATGATCGCCAGGATAATGGCGTGCAGCAGGTTCATTCAGCGGCCGGCGGATTTTCTGCAAAATTTGAAAGGGTGTCTTCGCTCGTTTTAGGCCGCTTGAAAATGCCCATGGCCACGACGATCAGGCCGGCCACCATCATGATGGGCGCCAGGGTGATGCGGCGGAAGCTGTAAATTTCTTCGGCATGCCATGCGTTCGGGTCGGTCTGCTGGCCGCCGGCCATAGCGGCCAGGCCCAGCAGCAGCAATGCCAATCCGATGCCGAAATAGATGAAGTTCTGCCGGGTGTAAAGAATTTCGTGGTCGCCCGTGCGGAAAATGTTTTCGCGGCGCCCCGATTCGCGGCGAGGAGCGGCCGGTGCGGGGCGCTTGGCTTGTTGTTGCGAAGGGGTAGGGGAGGAGGGGCGGCGAGCTTGTTGTTTGGCCATTTATTTTTTATTGAAATAGTTTATGACGGTTTATCAGGTTGATGAGATTTATAAAAGGCGGGTTCAGGCGCCCGGGTTTATTTTGGAGAGGAGCATTGAAGATCAAGTTGAGAGCATTGGTTTACCTCATCAACCCCTTCATCAACCCATTTTAGTACAGATCATCTACCCGCATTCTGAGGAACTTATTCACCACAAACCAGGTGCTCAATCCGGAGATCAAAACGCCCAGTACGATGAGGCCGACAAAAATGACCAGCATACCGTTGAGGTCCTGAAGGTCGCGGATTTCGGGAATTTGGCGCTGCGTGAGGGTAAGGCCGATGATCAGGCCGCCGATCGCGATGGCTGCGCTCAGCAAGCCGTTCAGGATGCCGCGGCGCAGGTAGGGGCGACTGATAAATTCCCATGAAGCGCCCACCAATTCCTGGTTTTTGATGACAAAACGGTTGGCATACAGGGCCAGCCGGATCGTGTTGTGAATGAGCGTAACGGCGGCAAAGATGAGTAAAAAACCCAGGGCCAGCGTGATCCAGCCCAGTTTTTCGATGTTCGGACCGATGTTGCCGGTGGAGGCCGCTTCGTAGTACAGATCGGCCACCAGGGTGTCGGCGCGCAGTTGTTCGCGCCACTGCTGGAGGCTGTCGGATTCGAGGTAATCGGCGCGCACGTTGAAGCGAATGACGTCCCGCATGAGTTCGGGAAGATCCTGCAGCAGGCTGGCGTCACCCAGCTCTTCCCTCATGGAAGCTGCTGCCTGTTCGCGGGTGATAAAGGTGACCGTTTCAGTTTTGACATAGGGTTGGCGGCGCACTTCTCCGATAATGCGCGACACGTCCTCCTGACCCGCATTGGGCTTGAGTTCGAGCCAGATATCTACTTTCTCTTTAAACAAGCGCACTAACTTGCGGCCGTGCAGGGCCGTCAGCGCAAAAAAACCGAGAATAAACAACACCAGCGCGACGCTGACGATGGCGTAGAGGTACGTGGGTTTGGTACGCGGCATACGGCAAAGGTAGCCGACGCCGTTTTCTTTGACGTATAGACACCGATTTTTTCCATGAAATACACCATCCTCTTCCTGTTGCTTGCCTGGCCGGGATTTCAACCCGACAGCAAAATTTACTTTCAAAACCCTTCTTTTGAGGACACGCCGCAAGAATCGGCTTCTCCACAAGGATGGCAATCGCTCACGCCAGGCAGCACGCCGGATATTTTGCCTGGCCCTTGGGGAGTTCAGGCGCCACCCTTCGATGGCAAAACCAGCCTGGGCCTCGTGACCCGGGAAGACGGTACCCGGGAAGACGTCACCCAGGCGCTTCCAGGCATGTTGCATGCCGGCACCTGCTACACTTTTACTATTTATCTGGCGCATGTGCCAAAATATGCAGGCTACAACCTGCCGGTGCGCTTGCGGATATGGGGCGGTGCAGGCCGTACGGGTCGCGAACAACTGCTGGCCTCTTCGCCTTTGATCGATCACACCGATTGGCGGGCTTATAAATTCCAGTTCGTGCCCAGCCACGAAATGCGGGTCATTACCTTCGAAGCCTACTACGGCCCCGGCATGCTCAATCCTTACAAGGGAAATATTCTGCTCGACAATTGCTCTCCCATCGAGCGCTGCGACAGAGCGTAATTTCAAAAGGCAAAGGGCACGGGGCAAGGGGCAAAGGGCACGGGGCAAAGGGCAAAAGGCAAAAGGCAAACGGCAAAGGGCAAAAGGCAAACATGGATCATGCCCAAAATTCGGGATGATCCATGTTTGCCCCTT
>JBGAJY010000161.1:0-13762 GCA_044224705.1 Saprospiraceae bacterium | reverse complement strand
GAGGTTGGCGCTACAGTGAACCCGCCAACCTGGAGGTTGGCGCTACAGCGTTGGCGCTACAGTATCCGAAACACCAGCGCCGTATCCACCACCACCACCGGTTTGTTGCGATCATCCGGATAAAACGTATCCCGCGTGATCCGGAATTCCGGCTTCCCCGCGTCGATCTGAGGTCGAAGCGTCAGCTCCAGAGCGTCGATCTGGTGAAAAGTCGCAGTATCCACCCGGGCGCCTTCGAAAGAAAAACTGGCCCTGGCCGCAAGACTGAACCTGGTGCCCAGCAGGGTGGACTGGTCAAAATTGAGAGAGTCGGCTGCGGCCAGCGGAAATTTGGCCTGGTGGAAAAACCCTTCGCGAAACACCACCCTTTGCAAACGCGCGCCCGTAAAATTGGCATAGCGGAACGACCCCCCGCTCAGGTCCGAGCTCCGGATCGTGGCGTCGTGAAAATTGACAAAATCAAAATTCGCCCGGCGCGAATGCGCGGACGTGAACAGCACGTGCGTATCGCTCCATTCGGCGCTCTCGAAGTTGGCATTGCGCAGGTCGGCGCCGCTGAGCGAAACCGACTCGAACCGGGCGTGGGCGAGGTTGACGTTGGACAGGTAGGCTCCGTCGAGGTTGACGTTTTCGAGGGTCGCGTACGAGAAATCGGCCGATAAAAACAACTGGTCGTAGGTGCTGCGGTGCAGTTTGCTGGCCACCAGGCTGAGCAGCAGCTGGCCGCGCTCGGGGCTGCTGGGGCGGCTGGTGATCGTGTCGTTTTCCAAAAAACGGTAGGGTTTGAGCGCTTTGCTCAGCGCGACGATGCGCCCGATGAGTTGTGGAGAAAGCGCGCGGGTATCGGGGTTGCGGCGCAGCTCGTCGTCCATGCGATCGAGCACGTTATCGAACAGGAACACCAGCGAACTGCGGCGCTCGGCTTCCTGGAGGTAGGTTTGTTGTTCGATGCGTTTGTTCTGGATGTCGAATTTTTCGTTCTGTTTTTTCAAATAATAGGTCTGTAGGAGGGCAAAAGTGAGGGGCGCCAGAGCCAGCAACAGGGTGACGGTGCCGACGCGGGTAAGCCGCCGCAGCGTGGCGTAGGCGACATCGCGAATGGTCTGTCGATCGATGCGCCGCTCGGACAAATCGTTGACGAGTTGCGAAACGCTTTCGTACAGGGATTTGCCTGCAAAAGTGCCCACAACAGTCCGCACCAGCCGGTGGCGCACCGCCTGGCGCTTGCCGACGAGGGCTTCAAGTTGTTCGAGCCGTTCGCGCAACTGACGATTTTCGTGTTCCAGTTCGTTACTCTTTTCTTCGTTTGCCATGTGGGGAAGTTGGAGACAGGATGGCCATTATCGAAAAAGATTTCGGGAACGAATGGGCTGAAAATCCATTAAATCATTCCTGATCATGGCCTTCCGGTTCGATAAATTCAAACAAAAGTAGCCAGTTTTGATTTTGTCCGGTGAAAGCGCCGCGGGCTTCGGATGTTTGCGGGAAGAAAAACTATTCCATGGAACATTTGCTTCGGGCATTACTGACGGGTTTGTTGCAAAAGATCTGGCCGCACCGCCCCGATCCGTACCGGCCCATTGAAGAGATTTTGCAGGAAGAACGTCGCTACCTGCGGATGTACCGGTGGCAACTCCTGCTGTTTTTTGTCAATTGGGGCGTCGTGGCCTGGCTGCTGGGCGGTGTTTTCCGCTGGCTGTATCGCAGCACGCTGCAACTGCCCGCCGATGTGCTGGCTTATCTGCCGACGGACAACTGGCAGTTTTATGTCACCGCATTTCTGTTCGGCCTGGGCCTTGCCGGCCCCCTGTCGAATGTATTGATCAGAGCCGCTACCGACGACGACGGATACAAACGGTTTCAGCAGTACGTGCAATGGAAAAATAAACTGGACAACCGGGCGGCCATTCCTCTCATTGCCTTGTTTCTCCTGATAGCCCTCACGGCAATGTGGTTCATGCTGATCACGCCCCTGGTTTTGACCAAAGAAAAAATCATGCTGCGGGACACCTGGTTGCCCAAAAGCCACGAGATACTACTGACCGACATCCGTTCAATCGACCATTATGAAGGCTTCCTTAATCGAAAAGGCGAGCTACGGCACTCCCCATACTACGAACTCGTGCTGGCCGATGGCCAGGCCATGAAATTTGGCGAATCGGACGGATTTACCTCGGAAACGGAACTGACCCGAAAACAACAGATCGTCGACGCACTCCAGCAATTGACAGGATTGAAAATCCGCGAAATGGGCGTCGCGACGCCGTTTGAATAATTTTCACTCATCGATTCACCACTCCATTTGCACGTCCTTCTCGCCCACGGCTATTTTCTGCATGAAGACCCCCGGGAACAGGTCATCATGAAACCCTACCCGCCGCTGGGCCTGCTCTATCTGGCCGCCTGGCTCGACCGGCACGGGGTGGAAAACACCGTGTTTGACACGACATTTTCCAGTAAAATAGACCTGCAGCAATACCTGCTCGATACCCGACCACGCATCCTGGCGCTCTACGTCAACCTGATGACCAAACTGAACGTGCTGGCCATCCTGCGTTTTGTACGGGAACAGGACAGCCTGCGCGGCACCCTGATCGTGCTCGGCGGGCCCGACGTGACGCACAACACGGCCGATTACCTCGCCGCCGGGGCCGACCTGATCGTGATCGGCGAAGGCGAACAAACCATGCTGGATATCGCCCTCGCAGCCGATGCGGCGGATCATTTCAAATTCAAAATTTCAGATTTCTCCCACATCCCCGGCCTGGCTTTTCGCCTCCACGACGGCGCCGTTTTTAAAACCCCCGCCCGCGAAAAATTGCGCGAACTCGATGATCTGCCTTTGCCGGCCCGGCAAAAAATCGACCTGCAGCAATACCTCGACGCCTGGAAAACGGCGCACGGTCATTCTGCCCTTAGCGTCAGCACGCAACGCGGCTGCCCCTACACCTGTCGCTGGTGCTCCACGGCCGTGTACGGTCAAAGCTATCGCCGCCGCTCCCCCAAGGCGGTAGTGGAGGAGATCGTCTGGTTGCAGGCGCATTACCAGTTCGACCTGATCTGGTTTGTCGACGACGTGTTCACCGTGAGCCACAAATGGCTGACGGAGTTTTATGAAGAACTAAGCCGCCGGTCGGTCGCGGTACAATTCGAATGCATCACCCGCGCCGACCGCCTCAACGACGAAGTCGTCCGGGTGCTCAAAAGCTGCGGCTGTTTCCGCGTCTGGATCGGCGCCGAAAGCGGCTCCCAACGCATCATCGATGCCATGGACCGCCGCGTGGATGTGGGGCAGGTGCGCGACATGATCCGCGCGGCGCGGCGCGCGGGCATCCAGGCGGGCACTTTTATCATGCTCGGCTATCCCGGTGAAACAGAGACCGATATTCGCGAAACAGTGGAGCACCTGAAAAGCGCCAACCCCGATCTGTTCACCATCACGGTCGCCTATCCGATCAAAGGGACGGGGTTGTTCGAAGAAGTGCAGGCCACGGCCTCCGCGGCTTTGCCCTGGACCGAACGCACCGACCGCGAACTTGATTTCCCGCGAACGTATCCGAGGCGGTATTACGACTTTGCGGTGCGCTGGACGGTGAACGCGGTGCATTTTCACAAAGCGAAATTGGCCGGTGAGGCGCTGAGTTTCAAGGGAGCGAAGTTGTTGGGGAAAATTTGGGCGGCCCGGGCGGGGATGTGGTGGTGGCGGGTGAGCCCTTTCGCCTGACAGGCGGACAGATCAAAACGTCCGCACCAGTAATTCTTCCACGGCAGCCCTTAAAATCACCTTTTGCGATTCCGCTACCGCCACTGCATCCAGTTGCCGGAAGGCCTCCAAGCGGTACCGTTCCTGCTCTTCCGCCACCAGCGCAGGAATTCCGTTCCGGTCGAACAAAGCCCGCACGGCGTCCACTTTTCCTGGCTCGTCAGCGCCGGTTTGCATCCAGCGGGCCAGCTCGGTGCGGTCGGATTCCGGGGCCGTTTCCAGGGTTTTGAGCACGAGGAAGGTCTTTTTGTTTTGTAAAATGTCGCCGCCGACCTGTTTGCCAAATTTGACGGGGTCGCCGTAGGTATCGAGCAGGTCGTCCTGAATTTGAAAGGAAATGCCTGCCAGACGGCCAAACTCATAGAGATGATGCGCGTCGTTGGTTGCCGCTCCGGCAGCCAGGGCGCCCATTTCCAAGGCCCCGCCGAGCAGGACGGCCGTTTTCAACTCGATCATGCGGACATATTCGGGCAGACTCACATCGTCCCGCGTTTCAAAATTTACATCCATCTGCTGGCCTTCACAAACCCCGGTGGCCACCCGGTTGAAGGTATGGATCAAAGCCCTCGACGTAGCGTCGTCGCCCACAGCAGCCAGGTGGCGATAAGCGTAAATCAGCATGATGTCGCCGGAGAGGATGCCCGTGTTGAGGTTCCAGCGCTTGTGCACGGTGGGCTGGCCCCGGCGCAGCGGCGCAGCGTCCATGATGTCGTCGTGCATGAGCGTGAAATTGTGGAACAATTCCACCGCCCAGGCGGCCGGCAGGGCTTCATCCACCTTGTCGCCGAACAGTTCGTACGCCATCAGCAGCAGGGCCGGTCGCAGGCGTTTACCGCCCAGGGCTAGCAGGTAGTCGCAGGGTTCGTAGAGGCCATGCGGTTCCACGGGGAAGGGGTGAGTTGTCGAAAATGCCGTGATTTTGGAAAGCAGCGTGGGCAGCGGAGTCATGCGGAAGTTGAAAAATGTGATTTGCAAAGGTTGGCAAATCTTGGCAAGACCAGCTGTACAATGGCGGACGAACAACGCAAAATCGCTTTCACCACAGCACCCTGTCTGACGCGCAGCGCCTGTACGGGGTGCTGTGGTGAAAGTGACAAAGGTCTACTGCCCAATAATCGTGCGCTCCGGTTTGAGCAGTTCGGGCACCTGCTGCTGGGTGCGGCGCAGGCGGGGGAGCGACTCCTGCAGCACGTAACCGTTTTGCGGATGGTTTTGAACGTAGTTCTGATGGTAATCCTCCGCCGGCCAGAAGCGTTGGAAAGGGACCACCTGCACCACGATGGGCTTGTTGTATTTGCCCGATTGCTGCAAGGCAGAGAGGGCCTGCCCGGCCTGCTGCCTTTCGGTGTCGTTGCGGTAAAAAATGATCGAGCGGTACTGGGTGCCCCAGTCGGGACCCTGTCCATTCACCTGCGTGGGGTCTTCGGAGGCCAGAAATACGCGCAACAAGGTCGGATAGTCCACCTGCGAGGAATCGTAATATACTTCCACCGATTCTGCATGGCCGGTGTCGCCGGAGCCCACCTGTTCGTAGGTCGGATTGGCTTCCTGACCGCCGGAATAGCCGGAAATGACCTCGGCTACTCCTTTAATACTTTCAAAAACGGCCTCCTCGCACCAGAAACAGCCCGCCGCAAAGGTGGCGCGGTGGTATTGGGCCAGGTCGGCTGGCGGGGTTTCGACCATGGCGGGCGGGTTGGAGGAGGCGAGAGACTTGTCCGGGGCTTTCTGGGTACATTGGGTGGATGCAAGTACCGTAGCAGCGAGCAGGGCGACAGGGAGAATTTTCATGGTAGTGTGTTAAGCGGTGAAACGGTGCGGGTTATAAAAAAGCCGTACCGGTGGTTAACCCGAGGGTACGGCTTTTTGTTTTCTGCAGCGCCAAGCTTTCACCTGGTATGTCGTGGTACGGACTGTAGCGCCAACCGGGAGGTTCCATGTTTATACACCACCGCTCGCGGGGTTAGCCGCAAAGGTCAGCGGATTTCGACGGCTCGCCGGGATAATTTCCAATCAACAGCGTTGCTTTGGACAAATCAAAACCGCTCAGATTAGCCGTGGCCTCCTTTGCTTTAAAATTCAAAAGCACCAGGATTTTTTCCCCGTTGAGTTCGCGGGTATAGGCGTACACGTCGGGGTTGTCGCGGTCGAGCAGCGTGTATTTGCCGTAAACCAGGGTCGGGGTGTTTTTGCGCAGCTGGACGATTTTTTTGAAATAATTCAGCGTCGAATTGGGGTCTTTTTCGGCATTGACGACGTTGACAGCGGTGTAGTTGGGGTTCACGGCCAGCCAGGGCGTTCCGGAAGTGAAACCCGCGTTGGGCGAGTCGTCCCACTGGAACGGCGTACGGCCGTTATCGCGGGCGGAGATTTTCTGGGCATCCAGGAAGGCCTGCAGGTCGCCGCCCTGGGTTTTGATCTGCTTGTACATGTTGATCGATTCGATGTCGCGGTAATCTTCGATGCGCTCGAATTTGATGTTGCTCATGCCCAGTTCGTCGCCGAAGTAGTAGTAGGGCGTGGCGCGCATGGTCATGAGGAAGGTCGTGAGCATTTTGGAAGAGCGTTCGCGGAATTCGGGGCTATCGTTGCCCCAGCGGGTGAGCATGCGCGGCTGGTCGTGGTTGCCGAGGTAAATGGTGCCCCAGCCTTTGTCTGCAAATACGCTGTCCCAGCGGGTGTAAATGTCCTTGAAGCCCGGAAGGGCATAGCCGCCGGGTTCGGGGGTTTTGAATTTACCGGGCACGTAGCCGTAGCTCACGCCGTCGAAATGATAGAGCATGTCGAGTTCGTGGCGCTCAGGATCCACGAAGTTGTGGGCCGTGGCGGTGGTCACGCCGGCGCCTTCTGCCACGGTCATGATGTCGTAGTTTTTCAGCACCTGGTCGTTCATTTCCTGCAAATATTCGTGCACGTGCGGGCCTTCGCCGTAATAGCGTCCGAAATCGCCTTTGTACACGGCCGGCAGTTCGGGGAACGTGGTGTCTTTGGAAATGAAAGGGATCACGTCCATGCGGAAGCCGTCGACGCCTTTTTTGAACCAGAAGTCCATCATGTGATAAATCTCCATGCGCACTTTCGGGTTCTCCCAGTTGAGGTCGGGCTGTTTTTCGGAAAAATAATGGAGGTAGTAAGCGTTGGTGGCTTTATCGTATTGCCAGGCGTCGCTTTCCACGTCGAAGAAGCTGTACCGTTTGGCGGGTTTTCCTTTTTCGGCAGGCCACCAGTGGAAGTAGTCGCGGTAGGGGTTGTCGCGGCTGCTGATCGACTGTTTGAACCAATAGTGCTCGCTGCTGCAATGGTTCACCACGAGGTCCATCACGAGTTTGAGGCCGCGGGCGTGCATTTGTTTGAGCATTTCGTCGAAGTCGGCCATGGTGCCGAATTCCTTCATGATGTCCTGGTAATCGCTGATGTCGTAGCCGTTGTCGTCGTTGGGCGAGGCATAGATCGGGTTGAGCCAGATGACGTCGATGCCCAGGCTTTTGACGTAGTCGAGTTTGGAGATCAGGCCTTTGAGGTCGCCCACGCCGTCGCCGTCGCTGTCTTTGAACGAGCGCGGGTAGATCTGGTACACCACGGCTTCTTTCCACCATTTGCGGTCGGGGATGTCGGTGGCGGCGGGTTGGGGCTGCGGTTTGTCCGAATTGCAGGAGAGGGTGATCATGGTGGCCAATACCATCAGAATAGCGAGGGTGGACAGGGTGGCACGTTTACGAAACCTTTTAGGTTTCGTAAACGTAATGTGTGCGAATCGTTTCATTTTATTGCGATTTATGATGCTTTGAGTATCAATTTTGAAGTAGGTAAATCACCGCTTCGTACGGCTGCAGGCTGCCGTTTTTCGAGGGCTCGGGGTAATTCCCGATCAAAACCTGCGCTTTTGACAGGTCGATCCCGGGCAAGTTCGGCGAAGCCTGGTGCGTTTTAAAATTCAGCAGCACGAGCAATTTACGGCCGTTCAATTCGCGGGTGTAGGCGTACACGTCGGGGTTGTCGTGGTCGAGCAGGGTGTATTTCCCGTAGATCAAAGTCGGCTCGCTTTTGCGCAGGGCGACCATTTTCCGGAAATAATGGAGGCAGGAAGCCGGGTCGTTTTCTTCGGCGGCGGCATTGACGGTCGTGAAATTGGGGTTCACTTTGAGCCAGGGCGTGCCCGTGGTGAAGCCCGCGTTGGGCGAGGCGTCCCATTGGAAGGGCGTGCGTCCGTTGTCGCGGGAGGAGATTTTCATGCCTTCGAGGAAGCGGTGGAGGTCGCCGCCTTTGGCTTTGACCTGGGCGTAATTGGTCAGCAATTCGATGTCGTTGTAGTCCTCCACGCGATCGAATTTGATGTTCGTCATGCCCAGTTCGTCGCCGAAATAGTAAAACGGCGTGCCGCGCATGGAGAGGATGAAGGTGGTCAGCATTTTGGAGCCGGCTTCGCGGAAGGGCGGGCTGTCGTCGAGCCAGCGAGAGACCATGCGGGGCTGGTCGTGGTTGCCCAGGTAAATGGTGCCCCAACCCTTCCGGACGAAAGCTTCGTCCCACTTGGTATAAATGTCTTTCCAGGCCACGAGGCTCCAGTCCTTTTTGTCGGGCATTTTGTATTCGTTGGGCAGGTAGTTGAAATCCGTGCCTTCGAAGTGGTAGGCCATGGTCAGTTCGTGGCGGTCTTCATCCACAAATTTCATGACCTGCTCCACGTTGCCCAAGGCTTCGGCCACGGTGGCGATGTCGTAGCGGCCCAGCACTTCGCGGTTCATTTCCTGCATGTAATCGTGCAGGTGTGGGCCGTTGGCGTAGTAGGCGGGCCATTTGCCGTCGTATTCGGCGGGCAGCGGCGGCCAGAGGGTGTCTTTTGAAATAAAGGCGATGGCGTCGAGACGGAAGCCGTCCACGCCTTTGTCGAGCCAGAAACGCATCATTTTGTAAATCTCCTGGCGCAGGGCGGGGTTTTCCCAGTTCAGGTCGGGCTGGCCGTCGGCGAAATAATGGAGGTAGTAAGAGTTGGTGGCTTTGTTGAATTCCCAGCCGTAGCCTTTTTCGTCAAAAATGCTGAACCGGTAGGGCGGTTCGCCTTTTTCGGCGGGCCACCAATGGAAATAGTGGTAATAGGGGCTGTTGCGCGATGCTTTGGCCGACTGGAACCAGGCGTGCTGGTCGCTGCAGTGGTTCACGACCAGATCCATGAAAACTTTGATGCCGCGTCCGTGGAAACCCGCGAGCAGCGCGTCGAAGTCGGCCATGGTGCCGAATTCCTTCATGATGTTCTGGTAATCGGAGATGTCGTAGCCGTTGTCCTTGTTGGGCGAAGCGTACACGGGGTTGAGCCACACCATGTCCACGCCGAGGCTTTTGACGTAGTCGAGTTTGGAAATGATGCCTCTCAGGTCGCCCACGCCGTCGCCGTCGCTGTCTTTGAAACTGCGCGGGTAGATTTGGTAGACGATGGCTTCCTTCCACCATTTGCGGTTGGGGATTTCGGTGCTGGAGGCAGGTTTTGGTGCTGGAGCAGGCGATTGGCAGGAAAAAAGAACGAGCAGCAGGGCGCTGAGCAGGGGCAGTGAATGTTTTGTCATGAATGCAGGGATTGTTAAAACAGCCTCCAAAAATGCGGTTTACGGGTGATTATTTATGGAAAACATTCTCTTTTCAGCGCCCTTTCACCCGGGCTTATTTTTTCCTGTAATGCAAACTCACGACGCCCGAGGCAAAGGGCCGGGAATGCAGCAATTCGAGTTCCGTTTTTTCCCGAACGTTCCTGAACAATGGAATTCCGGCACCCAGGACCACCGGGTTGATGTACAAATGGAATGCGTCGATCAATCCGAGTTCCAGGAAAGAATGTGTGAGGCGCGGGCTGCCGAAGATCATCAGTTCTTTTCCGGGCTGTTGTTTGAGGCGGGCTATTTCTTCGGCGACGTGGTCGCGGATCAGCCGGGTGTTGTTCCAGTCGGCCCGTTCCAGGGTGGTGGAGAACACGATTTTGTTGATCCGTTCGACCCATTCCGCGTGCTGGATATCGCGTTTCGTACTCGCCGGGTTGGAAGGCACGGCGGGCCAGTAGTTTTCCATCATGTGGTAGGTGGTGCGCCCGTACAGGGCCGTGTCGACCGATTCGAACAGTTTGGTGACGTCCTCGAAAATGGCCTCATCGTGGCAGATCCAGTCCATTTCGCCGTTAGGGCCGCCGACGAATCCGTCGAGGGAGACGTGCATGAGGAGGGAGACATTTCGCATGGGTGGTTGTTTTTGATGGTGATGAGTAGTGTTTTGAGGGGCTTCCCTCCCCCGGGGTCCTCTCCAAAGAGGCCTCACCCCCCGACCCCCTCTCCAAAGGAGAGGGGGAGAGCACCGGCTTGGTTTTTTCAGAAAGCCAAGAGAAAGTCCCCCCCTCTCCGTTGCAGAGGGGTCGGGGGGTGAGGTCTCTTTGCAGAGGGGCCGGCGGCTACCCCATCCTCTCTATATACTCCTCCAGCCGCGCCAAATTCTGGTGCGCTCCTTCGATCGCTCCGTATTCCTCATTCACCCGTTGCAGTTCGGCGGCCGAGTCGAACACCATACGCATGGAGATCAGCGTCTTGTCGCCTTGTGCCTCAAAAGTGACGGTGACGTGGAAATGGACGTGTTCGGTTTCTTCTTCCCCGGCGTGGCGGTACGTCAGCCGTTCGGGCGGGACGACTTCAAGGAAGACGATTTTGTTCTGGTAATCCCTGCCGTCGGGGCCGTGCATCGTGAAGCGCCAGGCGCCGCCGGGCCTCACCTGCATGCCGTGGTTTGTGGTGGTGAAGCCGTTGGGGCCCCACCACCGGACGATGTGTTCGGGTTGGGTCCAGACCTGATAGACCAGTTCCCGTGGAGCGTTCAGCAGGCGGCTGAGCACGAGTTCGCGGCCCGCTGATTCGTTTTTGTTATCCATATTCTTACTTTTTTGATTGCAATTCGTCCAGGTAGTTTTCCAGGGCGTCGAGTCGGTTGTTCCAAAAGGCGCGGTATTGCTCCACCCAGTCGGACACTTCATTCAGTTTTTGCAGCCGGGCTTCGCAGTAGCGTTCGCGGCCTTGCTGTTTGATCTCAATGAGCCCGCATTCCGTCAGGATTTTGATGTGTTTGGAAATGGCGGGCCGGCTGATGTGAAATTGTTCTGCCACTGCGTTCAGGTTGAGCGACTGCCGGGCCAACATACTGATGATGGCTCGCCGTGTGGGGTCGGCGATGGCCTGAAATACGTCTCGTCTCATGGTATCTGCTGTTTGTGTAACTAATTGGTTACAAATTTATGTGAAACCTTTTGGTTACACAAAATATTTTTTCAGATTTTTTAAATGAAAAATTGCCCGACCCGGCCAACTGACGCCCGCAAGTTTGCCCGAAAGGCTGCAACTTTACACGGCACGATTTTTTGCCTTTTATCAAAAATCAACGATCATGGAAAATAAGAACGAAACCCGCCGCGATACCCCCCTTGCCAACCACAACGACCCCCAATCCAACCGTGAACACCAGGGTATCGACTATCCCGCCTACCCGCATCACCCTGCGCAGGAAGATATTTTGAACAAACAGAACCATCTGGAGCAAGTGGACGTCGACGTGGAAAAACTTTCCCGCAGCCCGCGCGCCAAAATCCGCATAGCCCGCCCTACCCTCGTTATTTCCAGCGACGCGATCGAACCCACGGAAGAGGAATTGCTGACGAATTCCGCCGGTGACCCCGACGACGATGTGGTGGATCCGGATGCCGAAGTCACCGAAGAGGACCTCGAACTGCTCGGCGACCCCGATGAAGACATGGACGGCGGCGACGACGAACTGATGGAAGAATACAAGGGCCTCGACGACACCGATTTCGACGGCGACCCGCTCAACGAACGCACCGGCCACTCCGGCAGCGACCTCGACCTGCCCGGCGACGACGACGATTACGACAGCAGCCTGGACCCGGAAGATGAAGAAAATGATTTTTACAGCCTGGGCGCTGACAAGGACTCGCTGGAAGACGACAAGGCGGGGGATGATTTTTAGGGGGTGTTTGAAGTAAGCAGCTGTTCGAATAAACCGGATCAGTTTACAGACCACAAATAACCCACCACCACAGCGTAAAATATTCCCAGTAACAGCACATTGCCCCATACAAAATGGCTGTGCTCTCTGTGCCGGACGATATCCAGTACAACCCTAATGGTCCACCATACGATGGCGATGAGGAAAAAGAGCATGCCCAGCACCATGATCGACAAACCATCGTCCAGGGAGCCCCAAGCGGACCCCTCTGCTGAGTACGACGGAAAATACTGGTAGCATAGCGCGGCCAGCCAGGTGGCTAAAGCGGCCAGGGCGAGGGCCAGTAAAAGGCTCCAAAAGTTGAATAGCAGGCGGGTGTTGAGTGCTTTCGGTGTCATAGGCTTTTTATAATGTTTAACAACACATTATTTCCTGACATTTCCTTATTCCTCCTCCGCATCCCACTGCTCCTCATCCTCCACCGGCTGCGGCAACCGTTCTTCCAGCCACTTTTTCAGCGTACCCGGCTTAAAATCCTTGTCTTTGCTTTCAATGACCCATGCCAAGAATTCTCTCGGCCCTCCATTCAGGTACGGCGGCGGAGAAACGGGGTAAAACATCGCGGGAAGCCTTTCTTCCACAGACAGGTAGTTCACCACGCTTCCGATCTCCTGGACGGTATGCCAGGCGAGGTCGTGGTCCAGGTCAATTTGAAACTTGACCCACCACAGACCTTGCTCGTCGGCACCGGTGGCGATCGGGCCATCCACGGCGGGAATTTTCTCCAGGTATTCTTTTAAAGAGGTAAAAGCTCGTTCGTCCATGGCTCAAAGATGAGTTATTGCGGGGGTACCTTTGCCCTATCCTTTTACATTCAACAAACATGCAATCATGGAAAAGCGCAAACTTGGAAACAGCGGCCTGGAAGTGTCGGCCCTCGGACTCGGCTGCATGGGCATGAGCTTCGGCTACGGCCCGCCTGCCGACCAGCAGGAAATGATCGCACTCATCCGCGCGGCTGTCGAACAAGGCGTGACGTTTTTTGACACCGCCGAAGTATATGGCCCATTTATCAACGAAATACTTGTGGGCGAAGCCCTCGCTCCTTTCCGCGGGCAAGTGACGATCGCCACCAAATTCGGGTTCAAACCCGCGTCGGACGGGCAGGCCAGGTGGTCGGAACTCGACAGCCGGCCGGAGCACATCAAAGCGGTGGCGGAGGCCTCGCTCAAACGACTGAAAGTCGAGGTCATCGACCTGTTCTATCAACACCGCGTGGATCCGGACGTGCCGATCGAGGACGTCGCGGGCGCGGTAAAAGACCTGATCCGGGAAGGAAAAGTGCGGCATTTCGGACTTTCCGAAGCCGGCGAGCAGACCATCCGCCGCGCGCACGCCGTGCAGCCGGTCACCGCCCTTCAGAGCGAATACTCCCTGTGGACCAGAACGCCCGAAATTTCGATTTTGCCCACCCTCGAAGAGCTGGGGATAGGCTTTGTCCCCTTCAGCCCGCTCGGCAAAGGCTTCCTGACGGGCAAGATGGACGAGCATACTGCTTTTGAAAACGGCGATTTCCGCAAGGTGCTTCCTCGTTTCACCCCCGAGGCGCTCAAAGCAAACCAGGCACTGATCGCCTTGCTGGGCAGCATGGCCGAACGCAAACAGGCAACGCCTGCTCAAATCGCTCTGGCCTGGCTGCTGGCACAAAAGCCCTGGATTGTTCCGATCCCGGGCACCACGAAGATGCACCGCCTGACGGAGAACAACGGAGCGGCAGCCATTGAGCTGAGCACTGAGGATCTGCGTGAAATTGAAACCGTAGCTTCGGAAATTACCGTGGTCGGGGCGCGATACCCCGAACATCTCGAGCGTATGCCGGGGCGGTGAAACTTGTGTTTTTGCGGGGGGCTGGGGAGGGGGCTTGAAATAAGATTTTAGAAACCTGAGATTAGATTTTAGAATTTAAAAAGGGCTGGGGTGCTCTCAAATGCCAACCGCTGGTCGGCAATGGAT
>JBGAJY010000002.1:0-77817 GCA_044224705.1 Saprospiraceae bacterium | reverse complement strand
TCGAAGCACAACCCAATCCCCAACCCTCCATCTACGCCTTCGACCTCGACATCGCCCTCAAAACCTACCTACCCGAGGTCCAATGGCTCAATTTGTGGGAGCGCCGCTATCAGGATTTTCCGCCCGGCAGTTATATATTGTTCAACGAACCCCGCCTGCGGAGCCAGTGGCAGGGGCGCAACCCGATGCTCAACTGGGACTTTGCCGTGCAGCATTTTGAATTGCGGGAATGCGCCCGGATACCGGAAGGCTGGACCCTGTACGTAGTCGTTAAGGCAAAATGAGATTTGCCGGCAGGTCCCGCCATTTTCCGTTTGTGTCGCCTATATTTGCCGATATTTTTATTAAAAATCTGATAATCAGTTTTTTACCCATCCTCCCTCCAAGCGTTTAGTAACAGGCAAAGCACCATGTATCCTGATCTTTCCTATCTGTTTCACGATCTTTTCGGCACGGCTTACGACAACTGGCTGTCGGTATTCAAGATGTTCGGTTTTGTTCTGGCCCTCTCTTTTTTGGTCAGCGCCATGGTGTATTACCTCGAATTGCGGCGCAAACAGCGGGAGGGCATGTTCCAGCCCGAACCCGGCGAAGTGATCGAGGGCGCGCCGGCCAGCTGGCCCGAACTGGCGATGAACGCCCTGGTCGGACTAATCTTCGGCGGCAAAGGCGGCTATGTTTTTCTGCACCTCGAAGAATTTCGATTCGACCCTGCTTCGGTGATCCTGTCCGGAAAAATGCACTGGCCCGCGGCACTGCTCGGCGCCCTGCTGCTCGGCGGATTTACCTGGTGGGATGCCTGGCGCAAACGCAAACCCAAGCCGGAGGTGCGAAAAGTGCTGCTCTGGCCGGCCGACCGCATCGCCGAGATGACCATGTGGGCCGCTGTGGGCGGTATCGTCGGCGCCAAATTGTTCGACGTGCTGGATACGCTGGCAACCCGCGAAGGCAGGGAAGCATTCATGGCGAATCCGCTCGGCGCCCTGTTGTCGGGCGGCGGACTGGCTTTTTACGGCGGACTGATTCTCGGCGCAGCGCTGGTGATCCGCTATATCGTGAACAAAAAAATTCCGCTGCTGGCGGCTATCGACGCCTGCGCTCCGGCTCTTGTGGCGGGCTATGGCGTGGGTCGCATCGGTTGCCAGTTGTCGGGCGACGGCGACTGGGGTAAAGTGAATGCCGCCGCCAAGCCCGGCTGGCTCAACTGGCTGCCCGACTGGATGTGGAGCTACCAATACCCGCACACTGTGTTGGGCGACGGATGGGAACACAAAGGCAGCGAACTGGCCCTCGACGTGAAAAACGATATCATTCTGACCCGCATGGCCGACTTCCCGGGCCGCTACCCTTTCCAGCTGGAGCATGCTGTGTGGCCCACGCCATTTTATGAAACGATGATGATGGTGGTGGTTTTCGGCATCCTGTGGTCGGTCCGCAAAAAGATCAAAACACCCGGCCTGCTGTTTTGCCTCTACATTGCCCTGATCGCGGTGGAGCGCTTTTTTATTGAATATATCCGCGTCAATCCGCTGTACAAGGTTTTGGGAACTGAACTCTCGCAAGCGCAAATCATTTCATTGCTTCTGCTCATCATTAGTGGAACAGGTGCATTCTTATTGTGGAGGAGGAAATAGTATTTGGTGTTTCGGGTACGCGATTACAGCTTATGGGAGATGTCAAATCTACTCACCCCCAATCGAGTACCCGAAACACCAGACACCTATTCAATGCGTCTTTCTCGCTCCGCTCACGAGCAGGAATTGCGCCCCGAGATATGTCGTCATAATGGCCAGGCGCGATCCGTCAAAAGGATGCCCGAATTTGTTGATGGCCAGCAGGCTGTCCGAGGCAACGAACAGCAAAGCGCCGGTGAGCAGTTGGTAAAATGTGGCTTGGGGCACCTGGTCGTGCAGATTAATGACACTGAGCATCATTGCAGTAATGGTGACGGCATACACGGCCACCGGCAGTCGCATGGCTTCCGGGATATCGGGCCAGAGCCACCACAATAAACCGGCCAGCCAGGCCAGCCCCGGCAGTACCCACTGCGGATTTTTTTTCAAATAACCGTTGTGGCGTTTGTCTTTGCTGAAAAAATAGCCAGTGTAAAAAAAGTGCGCGAACAAAAATGCGCCGAGTCCGAGCAGGAAAAACAGCGGCCCGCTCGGGCCTTCGCTAAACAGCAGCAACGTGTCGCCAAGGGCCGAAAGGCCTAAGGCTGTGAGGATAGTGTTGCGGGCGAATTTCCTCGTCCTGGCCGTTTCAAACGCAAACCAGAGGCCCAGCAATGGCATCATGAACGGCTTCGTCCACATGCGCAGGAGCATGTTGGCGCTGAGTTCCGCGTAGATTTCGAGCACTGCGACGGCGATGAAAGCCAGCAGCCAAAGGACGTGTTTGTTTTTCATGGTTCAATATTCCTGAAATTTTGACACCAGTGGAGCCAGTTTTTCAATAAATCCAAACCACAGGGGGTCAGAATCGATTCGGGGTGAAATTGCACCCCGGCCAGTGGCAGCCGTGCGTGCGCCAGGGCCATGATCTCGCCGGCAGCCGTATGGGCCAATGGAATCAGCGGAGTGCCCCGGAGCGATTCGAGGATCAGGGAATGATAACGCATGGCGTTGAATTCCAGTGGAATACCACGAAACAACGGGTGGTCCCCGTTGTGCCGTACCAGCGCCGTTTTGCCGTGCACAGGCAGCCCGGCATGTACCAGCCGGGCCCCGAAGAACTCGCCCAAGGCCTGGTGGCCCAGACAAACGCCTAGAATCGGCACCCGTGCCTGCCAGCGTTCGATCAGGGCAGGCATGCACCCCGCGTCGGCGGGTCGTTTGGGGCCGGGCGACAGGACAATAGCCTCAAAATCAAGGTTTTCGAATGCTTCCAGCGGCAGGGCGTCGTTGCGCAGCACATGGCAGTCGGCGCCCGCCTGCAGCAGGTAATCGTACAGGTTGTACGTGAAGGAGTCGTAATTGTCGAGCAGGAGGACGTTCACAGGGCCGGCAGGAAAGCGCTATTCTTCAATACCGGAAGATTCCTCGGTGGGCCGGCGGCGGGTTTGGCCCTCGTCGGGTTCGGTTTCGATACCCGTGCCGGTGTCCTGGGGCTTGTAGGTTTTTTGTTTGCTTTCCGTGCGCTGCACGCCTTCCTTTTGAAGGCGGTCCATCCAGTCGTAGGAATCGTTGAACAGTTCTTTTGCAACGGGCTGGAAGCGTTTTACCATTGCCCAGGCTTTGGGGGGCATTTCCTTGAGGATCGGGAAGGTCCGGGATTCGGCCAGCGTGTTTTCATTCAGGGCATTGGCGAGATTGACAAAATAAAGCAACACGCTGAAAATGAGGGTGTAAAACCCGCCGGTCAGCGCGCCGCCGGCCGCCCGGTTGAACAATCCCAAAAAGGCGAACTTGAAAAATCCTTCGAGGCCGTGGGCGAGCATTTTCATCAAAAAAATAACGAAAGCCAGGTTGATCCCAAAGGCGAGCACGACCAGCAGGTCGCTGTCCGAATCCAGAATTGCGGTAAGGAGGTTGCGCATCACCGGCGCCATTTTAAAGGCGAGCACGATGCCGAAAAACCAGGTCAGGAGATTAAACACCGTGTGGATGATGCCGCGCGAATAGCCGTGCCAAAAGCCGAGCATGAAGATGGCGGTGCAGGCGATGTCGATTGCCATATTGCTGAAATGCTGCGGCGCGAACCCATAGCCGGCTGGCTTTGAAGGATTTACGCCGGGACGAAGGTAGTGGTTTTTTTCGTAAGTAGCAGTTGCAACTGCAACTGCCGCTGCAACTCCAACTGCTACTACCTTTGTCCGGCAAATGAAAAAAATTGGTATTGCTTGTTGTGTTTTCCTGCTTTTCGCGCTTTGCTCCTGTCGCAAAGACTCCATTGTGCTCGGCGTGTTCCGCGAGTTGCCAAAGCCGGTCGAGGCCGATCTTTCGGCCGTGTGGTTCACCGATTCGCTCCATGGCGTGGCCACTGGCGGAACAGTCTGGGAGCAGGGTTTTATCCTTTCCACCGTCGATGGCGGCCAGAGTTGGCAAACCGACACCCTGCTGTCGAAGAAAATGGAATACGTCATGTTCGACGCCGGGGGGCAGGGCTACGTTTGCGGCTTGGACGGACTCGCGCTTCACCGCCCGCCGGGCAGCCGGCACTGGCAGGTGTTCCGGGTCGATTATTGTCGGCACAGGGCCTGTTTTTTCCCCAATGACCGCTATGGCGTGATCGTCAGTGGCGAGGGCTACCGGGGAGGGATCGTTCGCAATTTCGGGCCCGATCTGTTCTGGCAAATGGACACGGTGCAAAATTTTCCCAACGAATTGCTCGCCGTGTGGTTCTCCGATTCGACCACGGTTCATGCGGCCGGTTACGGCTGGATGATGCGTTCCGGCGATGCCGGCCGCCACTGGCAACGGCTCGAAGTGCCCGGCGATTTTTATCAGTCGCTGCATTTTCCGACGCCCGAAACCGGCTACGCCTGCGGCGCCCAGGGCACAATTTTGAAAACGACCGACGCCGGCCGCAGTTGGCAAACCATCCGCGAAGGCGGCGCTTCGGGCAAAAAACACCGGCCGTTCCGGGCGCTCTGGTTTGTGGACGCTTCACGCGGCTGGCTGGTGGGTGAAGACAGTATTTTTTGGCACACCGACGACGGCGGACAGCACTGGCTACCGGTGGAGGGCGTGCCTTCCGGCGTGAATTTTACCGACGTTTATGCACTGACTGATCGTGGCTGGGCCGTCGCCGAAGCGGGGAGAATATTCTATTTCGAACAGCGTTGAAATAACCCTGCCGCCGCAGATTATTTGGGGGCGAACAAATCGTACCCAGAAGGGGTTATTTATTTCAGAAAAATGCGTGCAGAAATGGCAAAAGATTTGTTCCGCTTTCAGTTGCTGCCTGAAAGCGCCTATTTTTGAAGCAAACAAACCGGACACGATGTTGCGCACCTTGATCAGTATCCTATTGGCGGCTGTTGCCGCCAGCGCCCAGGCCCAGGGCTTCAAGCCGCCCCAAAGCGGCGTGGGCATCATTTATAATCGCGAGACAGCCTTCAATTTCCGCCTGACCACCAGCCGGGGATTTGCCGCCGGCATGGAGTTCGGCCGTCTGCGCACGTATTACCGGACCAGCTATTTTCAGGTCAATCTTGGTGAGGTAAAACACCCGAAAGAACAACGCCAGAGTCCGCCACCCAACGTGCGCTCCTTCCGTCCCTTCGTGTTCGGCAAACAAAACAATTTCTTCGTGGCCCGCGCCGGTTGGGGCATCAAACGGTATTATTCCGAAAAAGCGCGCCACAAAGGCGTGGCTGTCGGGGTGAGTTATTCGATCGGCCCGGCCCTCGGGATGATGAAACCGTATTACCTGGCACTGGCCTATACCAGCCCCGACAATCCGCGCGACCAGCGCGTGATCCACCAGAAATACTCGGAAGACAACGCCGCGGTGTTTCTTGATCAAACCCGCATTCTGGGCGCTTCTCCTTTCACCAAAGGGCTGGGCGAGATATCGATCATCCCCGGCGGCAATGCTTCCGTCGCTTTTCACATGGACTGGGGCGCCTTCGACGAGGTGGTCAAAGCCCTGGAAATCGGCCTGCAGATCGACGTGTTTGCAAAGAAAGTACCCATCCTCGTGACGGAGGAGAACAGCCAGATGTTCTTCAACTTCTTCATAAATTTGCAGCTCGGAAAACGGCGGTAACCGTTACCCGCCCACTATGCTTGAACTTCCCATCCTCGACAATAAACCCGCTCCCGAGCGGCCCAAACGCCCCGAATGGCTCAAGGTCCGCCTGCCGATGGGCGAGAATTACCGCAACGTCCGCAGCATCGTGGACGAATTCAACCTGCATACCATCTGCCAGAGCGGCAGCTGCCCGAACATGGGCGAGTGCTGGGGCGAAGGCACAGCCACTTTCATGATCCTCGGCAACGTGTGCACCCGTTCCTGTTCGTTCTGCGCCGTCAAAACCGGCCGGCCCAATGAATACGACGAAGACGAACCCCGCCGTGTGGCCGAAGCCATCTGGCTCATGCGCGTCAAACACGCCGTGATCACTTCCGTCAACCGCGACGAACTCAAAGACCGCGGCGCCGAAATCTGGCACCAGACCGTGCGCGCCGTGAAAGAGCGCAGCCCCGAAACCACCATCGAGACGCTGATCCCCGACGTAAAGGCCAACTGGGAAGCCCTCGAACGCATGATCTCCGCCGGGCAGGAAGTCGTGAGCCACAACATGGAAACCGTGCCGCGCCTCTACCGCCTCGTGCGCCCGCAAGCCAGGTGGGAACGCTCGCTCGAACAGATCCGGCGCACCAAAGACTATGGCAAACGCACCAAAAGCGGCATCATGGTCGGCCTGGGCGAAACGCCCGAAGAAATCTACCAGGCCATGGACGAACTCGTGGCCCACGGCTGCGACGTGCTTACCCTCGGCCAGTACCTGCAACCCACCAAAATGCACCTCGAAGTGGCGGAGTTCGTGCATCCTGATCTGTTCGCACAGTACAAGGAAGTCGGATTGGCCAAAGGTTTCAAATACGTCGAAAGCGGGCCGCTGGTGCGGTCGAGCTACCATGCCGAACGGCATGTGTTTTGACTGGAAATTTGAAATTGGAAATTAATTGGCCCCGGCACGCTGACGCATGCCGGGGCCAATTGTTTTGAGGGGAGCAAAAAACGGCGCGCCGCCAAATTCATTGCATGTCAGTTTGTCCAATCCTCGAATCTTCAAATCCTCCGGGTATAAAACTGCGTTCATTCGCCGGAGGCTCTCCACTCCACTGGCGTCACCCCGAGCTCCTGTTTGAATACCCTTGCGAAATACGCCGGATCGCTGAACCCGCATTCCAGCGCCACTGCCATAACACTCAAATCCGTGTTTCGCAGTAGTTCCCTGGCTTTGTTCAGGCGCACGTAGCGAATAAACTGATTCGGCGAATACCCCGTCAGGGCTTCGAGTTTGCGGTGCAGCTGACTTTGGCTGAGCAGCAATTCGCGGCACATTTGTGTGATGTTGAAGTCGTAGTCGTCGAGATGCGATTCAACGACTTCCCGGACTTTTTTAACAAACGCGTCGTCGGCTTTGCGCAGATCGGGGAGGTTCTGAATGACCATGGCGCCTTGGGTCAGTCCTGCCGCCTGCAGGTAGTGCCGTTGCAGCTGGCGGCGCAATTCCAGGAGTTTTTTCAGTCGAACCAGCAGTTCTTCAGCCGCAAAAGGCTTTGCCAGATAGGCATCGGCGCCTAGCTCCAGGCCTTCGATTTTACTTTCGAAGTCGGCGCGAGCGGTCAGCAGGATGATGGGGATATGATCGGTCCGCTCGTCGGTTTTCAGTCGGCGGCAGAGTTCGAAACCATCCATGACGGGCATCATGACGTCGCTGATGACTATGTCCGGCACAATTTCCATCGCACGGTCAAGGCCTTCCTGACCGTTACGGCTGATGAGAAGGCGGTACATGGAGAGGCACGTGGAGAGGTAGGCCACCACATCGGCATTGTCTTCCACGATCAGTATGATCGGGGATGCGAGGTCTGCTTCGTTGTTGCGGGTGTCTGGCGCCCGGACGGTTGTTTCCGGAAATTCTGATGACAATGCGTCCTGGACTTCCTGCACGGTATTCAGGGCCGCAATGCGCTGTATGGATAATTCGACGCTGAATTCGCTGCCATGTTGCGCTCCGGGCGGCGGGCTTTTTACAGTGATTTCTCCTGCCATAAGTTTCACCAGTTCCCTGGTCAGGGTTAAGCCGATGCCGGTACCTTCCTGTTGACGCGTGTTGCTGTCGTCCACCTGGTAGAAGCGGTCGAAAACATTCGGGAGTTCTGCTTCCGGAATGCCGATGCCGGTGTCTGTTACCTTGATGAACAGATTTTCTTTGTCTGCTAAATTTTGCCGGCTGACATGAACGTAGATATGTCCCCCCGCCGGCGTAAATTTTATTGCGTTGGAGAGCAGGTTGGAGATGACCTGCCGCAATTTTTCGGGATCATAGTCCATCGTCAACGCATCGAGGTCAGAAAGGAAATGCAGTTGAAGTTTATGGCTTTCCGCCATCGAATGGAAGGATTCCAGCAGGTATTTCAGAAAATTAATGATGTCGCCCTGAACGGGCTGTAAGGTCATTTTCCCGCTTTCGAGCTTCGACAAATCCAGCATTTCATTTACCAGTTTGAGCAGTTGTTCTCCGTTCCGAAGGATCATTTCCTGGCTGTTGCGAAAATTTTCCATAGGATTTTGAAGTGCCTGCCGGGCCATGCCAAGAATGATCGTCAAGGGTGTGCGGAACTCATGGGTGATGTTGGTATAAAGCCGCGTTTTCAGGGCATCGAGAAATTTCATGCGCTCGGCTTCGCGGGTTTCGTAGCTGAGTTGGGCGCGGAGTCTGGCGCGATTGACAGAAAATTTGAAATACGCCCGTATCCCTGCGCCGAGCAGTACGAGGTAGGCCAGATAAGCCAACCAGGTGCGCCACCAGGGCGGAAGCACGCAGATGTTCAATTCGGCGATATGCGGGCTCCAGGTGCCGTGGCTGTTGGAACCTTGCACCCGGAAGGCGTAGTTGCCGGGCGGGAGATGGAGGTAGGTGGCATTGCGGCGGGTGCCCGATTCCACCCAGTCCGGGTCCACGCCGACCAGTTGATAGCGGTACCGGTTGTGTTGAGGCGCCGAGAAGTCGAGCGCGGCAAATTCCAGGGTCAGGATATCCTGTTCGTGGGTGAGCGTGATGCTTTCGGAAGTCTCGAGGGTGTATTTCAGCACGCCGCTGGCATCGCCGGGAGCCACGGGCTGGTTGTTGACCAGGATGTTTGTCAGAAACACCTTGGGCTGAAAATCGCCGGACAGGACTTCTTTCGGATCAAAAATATTCAGCCCGTTGATGCCGCCGAAGGCCAGTTTCCCGCCGGGCAATCTGGCGTAGGAGCCCGTGTTGAACTCGTCGTCCTGCAAGCCGTCGGCCTTGGTGAAATTGCGGAAAGTGAACTGACCGTTCGTTTGACTCATGCAGAAGATGCCCCGGTTGGTGCTGCCCCAGATATTGCCCAGGTCGTCGGCCAGAATGCCGTACACCACGTTGTTCGGCAATCCGTTCGCAGTGGTCAGGTGGAGAAATTTCCCGCTTTTTTTGTCCATGCGGTTTAGCCCGCCGCCCTTGGTGCTGATCCAGAGGTAGCGTTCGGGTTGGGCAGGGTCGTTGAGAAAACAAGTGACGTGGTTGTAATTCAGGGAGTTGCGGTCCTGATGGTTGGTTTTGAACCATTGGAATTGCGGGGCTTCGTTGTCCTGGCTGCCGGGAATAGCCCGCACAAACCCCAAAACGGCGCCCACCCATAAAGTACCGTCCGTGTCTTCGTAAAGCGCCGTGGAAAGTGTTCGGGGCGGCATGGGTTGCGCGGGGTCGCTAAAATTGAAGGCTAAAAATTTCCCGCTCAGGGGGTCAAAGTAACCCAAGGCCCCATTGTAGCCTGCCATCCAGATTTTGCCGGAGGCGCTTTCCAGTATGGGTTGTTTGTCCCAAAAATCGCCGGGGATCAATAAACTGGAAGTGGATCGGGCGACTGGATCGTATTGAATCAGCTCCACTTCGTAGCGCGGGGTCTCGGCCCGCGTGACATACTTCCCCGATTTAGTCACGAGCAGGTGATTTTCGATTATTTTCCCTGGAAAACAACGGGTAATCAATTGTTCACCCGGAAAGGAATGGAAAGTCCAATTCGCATCTACAATCAGGCCAAATGAAAACCACAACGGACGGTCAGAAAGCGTGGTAATACTACCCATGCTCACTCCCTGCGCGTCTTGTTGAAAGCGGCTGCGGGAAAAATTGATTTTTTGCAGTCCATACCCTCCGCTGGCAATCCACATATTGCCGGCCCGGTCCTGGGTCATACACACACCGGCCGTCGAATAACGAACCGCTTTTTGTTCGGCCGACCAGGGCATACCCGGAGTCCATTTGCTCATATCCATGATGGTCAGGCCCTCGATATCCACGATCCACAGTTGCCCGTCCTTTGTTTTTGCAATACCGGTGGTATTGGACATTTGAACCGGAATGCGTTGGGCCTGTTGGCCATCCCACAAAAAAGGAATTTGGGCGATGGCGCCGGCGCACCAAATGGTTCCGTCCGGATTGTTCAAAAAGCGAGCGAAAGCATATCCCCGGATGGCTTCGATCAAACGGCCGGCCGAGGGATCGAAACGGTAAATAGATTGAACCCCATCACTGATCCACACCCGGTCCCGGGTGTCTTTGGCAATGCCAACCGCGTCCTGCCCCTCGGGCATGATCAGGTGGTGAATAGCCGGAAGTTTGTTTTTGTCAAAAAAATCGTCCGGCACGGTCAGCACGTTCAGCGCCCCGCCCATCACGCCGACCAGTATTTGCCCCTCCGGAGTTTCTCCAATGGATAAAATCCGGTTGCCGGAAAGGCTCGCCGTATCGTTCGGCTGATGCAGAATGCGGAAAAACCGCCCGCTTTTTTTATCATAAACATTCAGCCCGGCGCTCTCCGTGCCCACCCAAATGTGCCCCTTCGAGTCCTCGAATAAGATCATGACGGTATTGCTCGACAAGGAAAAAGGGTCGTAAGGGTCGTTGGTGAACACCTTGAAGCCATAGCCGTCGTAGCGGTTCAGTCCGTCTTTTGTAGCGACCCAGAGGAAACCTTCACGATCCTGCAGGAGATCGTAGGCCATACCCTGCGACAAGCCCTGCTCGATGGAAATGGCTTCAGAAGCGATGGGCTGTTGGGCCAGGGCGATATTGGCGAGCCAGGCAAAAGCGCTGCTGAACGCCAGGGGTAGAAAAATGCGGGTCCGGATCATTTGGCGCTTCAAACATAACAAAAACACACCCGAAACGGACCGGCAGACACCTGCTTTTCACCAAAAGCGGGCTGGAGGCGCAATGAAACGGAGGCCATGACGAAAAAATCCTGGTCCTGTAAAATTTGTCCTGGAGTTTGACGGGAATCTCCTGGAGATGGAAGGATTTGTCCGGGCCGGGCGCAGGGCGCGGACCTCACTTTTGTGGCATTCCGCTGCCGCTCCATTCGATCATTCCGGGGAAGCGGCTGAGGACTTCCGAACCCACTTTTTCACAACGCCAACCATTGACATGAAACACAAGCGCAATGCCCACATCCTGGCAACCCTCCTGTTCCTGGCCCTGTTCGCTACCGCCCGGGCACAAACGGCCGCCGTCGAAATCCTTGAAAGAGGAGAGATCAACAACGGCGCATTTTTCAATCCGAAAAACGTCGAGGCCCGGCTCAACCTTCTGGAGAAAGAAGAGCTCCGGATCAGCGGCTTTGTTTTTATGGCCGCACTGCAGAATACCCAGGCCGAGATCACTGCCAGGGTGAAACAATTTGAAACAGAGTACAATACTGCCGCCAATGCCGCCACCCTGGGTGCGCATTTTACGCCCGACGCTGTTATGCTCGATCCTTATGGCAAAAAGATCGTGGGGGCTGATGCGATCGGACACTGGCATGCCGATCCCTTCGCTCAAGTGACCTGCCATCTGGAGATCACCGTGGATGAAGTGATCGAACTGCCGGGTGGCTACGCCTTCTGCGGTTCGCATTACGTCAACAACGGCACGACGAAAGCCGACGGCGGCAAGTGGGTCAGCAAGGGCGAGGTGACCACACTGTTCCGGAAAGAGGACGGCGTGTGGAAAATTATGCGGCATACCCTCGTAGACATTTTGGAGGATAAAAACTGACACAAACCCTCAAATCAATCATCACCTTAAGCGCCTATCCAGAAACTTCCTTCGGGTTGAAAAACCAATCTTTTGAAATCAGGTGGCGTTAAATTTTTTAACCGTAGAACCCCGCTCGCTGAAAAAATTTGCCTTGCCTGATTCCAAAACCTAGATTTTTCAACCTCAAATGAGGTTTGTGGATAGGTTCTAAATCATTTGACCATGATCCAACGTCTCATTTTTCGCGCCAGCCTGCTAGCAGCGCTTGCGGTATTTGCCCGCCCCCTGGCAGCCCAACCCATTCCCTATGCATTTTCCGCCTCGGTTCAACCCTACGCGCCGTTGGAGGGCGCCACGGTGATCAGCCATGCGGTGCTCAACAGCATTAACCAGGTACCCGTACCGCTCGGCTTTACCTTCATCGGCGACGGAGCGCCCTACACCCAGATCAAAGTCGGCTACGGCGGGATATTGATCACCGACGATTTTGATTTCCTGGTTCTGGGCTATTATACCCATACGGGATTTCTTTTGAAGCCGGCGACGCAGGTGCGCTACCAGACCGAAGGCATGGCGCCGAACCGCATTTTTAAGGCCGAATGGTATCAAATGGGGTTCGATACCCTGTCCGGTACGATTTCCTTTCAGGTTTGGCTGCACGAAGGTTCCAACGCGGTACAAATCCATTTCGGGCCGCAAACCGTCCCCAATCCCTCGTCTACCTTTTACAACGGGGTATCACCCTTGATCGCGGTTTTGGAAGGCTACGATGCCTCGACCGGCATTGCCGAGGCTGCTCAAGTGGTCGACGGTCCGGAAAATCAGCCCATCACGCTTACGCCCCTGTACGATCCTGCTTTCCCCTGGGGCACCGATACGGTCAATGGCCGGCTTTATACATTCGGGCAGATTGTCACGGGCGCCACACAGACGGAAGCACTGCTGCCAGTTGGGGTGTTCCCCAATCCTGCCACCACCCACCTTACCCTCCAATTGGACGGCAACGACTTCCATGGTGAACACTTGGTTTGGCTGAGTGACCTCGCTGGACGTACGGTACTGCAACAGATTGCCGACGGTAGAAACCTGGATATCAGCACCCTGCCGCCGGGTTTCTACTTGCTGAATATGTTCATCAACGGACGGTTGGCCAATGGAAAATTCGTGAAACAGCTCAAAAAGTCGCTGACGACCTCCTCAACCGCAGCCACATTCACAAAATCTTTAAGGTTTCGTGAATGGGCCTAAAAAAGATTTTTTCACTCTAAATGCTCAAGACAATGAAGCCCTTTCTGTTTTTCCACCCGCGCCCTGATGCTCACCGGCGCCCTTTTCCCCACTACCAGCGCACAAAGCGCAAAAGAACGTGCAGCCCTCAATGCCCATGCCCAGGCCTACCTCACCGCCCGAATGCCGGCGACGCCAAAGCCGTGGCGGCCTTGTGTTGAAAACGGTGCGCGCATCGGCTACGATGGCGTACGCACGGAAGGACGCGCCGCCGTCGAGGCACTTTACACGGCTACTTTCAAGGCGGTCACGTTCGTCGGCGGCAGCATTGCAGCAAGACCATACCATGCTGCCCGCACTATGTGCTGGTGACGGGCACCTATGAAGGCTCCATGATCCTGAAATCCGATGGAACATCCTGCCTCTACAAAGGCATGTATACCAACCTGTTGCACCTGAAAAGGCGGGATGGAAAATCATTACGGTGATGCTGGCGGAATTGTCGCAGGTGAAGTAGCCGACTCTCGCGATTTCAGTTCTTGATAGCGAGCCGCGTTCACACCTTTTTTTCTCAAAATGCTCCTGGTGCATGAAAAAGCAAAGCCTGCCGCAAGCACACCCCGCCACGAAATTCCTCCTGACACTGCCGTTCTTCGTCACTCGCCACCTCACTTTCTTGGCCCAAAACCCTGGCGAGCCCGATCCCGCTTTTAACGGCACCGGCAAAGCCGCTCGATGGCAGCCATGGCAAGGACGTCGGCTATGCTACCCTTCCGCAGCCTGACGGCAAAATCCTCGTCTATGGCCAGAATTACAACGGCGAAGGCTACAAAAACTTCCTGCTGCGCTATGATAGCCACGGCCAGCCCGACCCCTCCTTTGGCCTCGACGGTGCTGTGATATTTTCGGAGATCGACGGCAGCAAAGGTGGCCTGGCCTTACAGCCCGATGGCAAAATCCTCAGCACTTGTGGCGGTTCCGCATCCTGCGCCGCTGGACGGCCACAGGGGCGCCGGATGTTTCGTTTGGGGTGGACTGCGGCGCTGTGTTCCAGGCAGTTTCTACGACGTAGCGGTTGGCGACAGCGGTAAAATCCTGGCAGTGGGGCAGCCTGCGATCAGTCCATGGTCCTGCGCCTGCTCGAAAATGGTCAACCTGATTCTGCTTTCGGCGACAATGGTATTGTCCGGTTGACGCTCAGTACTCTGGGGACATGGGGCACGGAATTTCTCAACTGCGTTAGCCCGCAACCCGACGGCAAGGTGGTGGCGGCAGCGTATTACGGTGGGCCGTTCGGGATAATCCAAGGTGCAGTCGTTCGGTTGTTGGCAGATGGCCAGCCCGACTCCACATTCGGCACTTATGGTGTGGCCGATATCACGACTCCCGGATTTTACACTTGTCTGAATGATATTGCCGTGCAGCCCGACGGCAAGGTTGTGCTGGCCGGCTTCCGTGTCATGCCGGATTATATGCTCACTGACGCCATGATTTTCGTCGCTCGTCTGCTGGAAAACGGTTTGCCCGATCCCGGCTTCGGTACGGACGGGGCAACGATGACGGATCTCGGAGGTAACAACGCTTCACTGCTCAGCCTGGCGTTGTTGCCTGACGGCCGAATACAGGCAGCGGGATTAGCTCGCCCTGACGCCGGCTTTTCCTGCCAGGCCTTACTCGCGCGGTATACTGCCGAAGGCGATCCCGACACGACATTCGGCAGTAACGGAGTGTTGCTGACGGTCAATGCCGCTTTGGAAAGCGGATTCTACGGCATGGTCTTGCAACCCGATGGAGCAATCGTAAGCACGGGCTATGTGCGCAGCTCGCAGGGCACCGATGTGGTGCTCGTCCGTCACCTGGATAACGGCGATAGCGACCCTGCTTTCGGCGCAGGCGGGCAGGTATCCAAAGACTTCCCTACCGGCATGGACTCCGGCCTGGACGTGGTGGCAGCGCCCGATGGTACGGTGTACATGGCAGCCGCCAGTTATTGGGATAATGACAACGCGGTATTGGCGCAGTATTCCACTTTAGGCGCCCTGCAAACCGCACAGGCGCTGCCAGGAGGATATGAAGGGGTGCAGGCCTTGGCCCGGCAGCCGGACGGCAGGTTGATACTGTTGAAAGGCGACGTGGTCTGGCGGCTGCTTCCCGATGGCCAGGCCGATACGGGTTTTGCCCAGCAAGGTTTTTTAAACCTAGACAATGTAGATTACGATTTCTCAGCCCGTGACGTATCGATACAGCCGGATGGCAAAATTGTACTGGCTGGCAGTTGGATGCAAGGCATGATGGTGGTGCGCCTGAAGGCCGACGGCTCCCTCGATGGGAGTTGGGGGACTGGCGGGATCAAGAAGTTAACACCCCCGGGCTATGATAACATTGAAACGCTGGCGCTGGCCCTGCAGCCCGACGGCAAGGTGCTGGTCGCCGGGGGATACCAGTACGACGCTTCCTTTCAAATGGACTTGTGCGTTGTCCGCTTCAAGTCGAATGGAGCGCTGGATGGCGCTTTTGGTATCAGCGGTTATGCCCGGTTGTACATCGGCGAGAGCTGGGAGTCTGGGTTTGATGTTGCCGTCGATGGCAGCGGGCGTATTGTGGCGGCTGGCGTATCCAGTCAAGGCAATCTGGTGCTTGTTCGCTGGCTTCCCAACGGCACACTGGATGCCGGTTTTGGCACGAACGGGAAGCTTTTGATCCCGATCAGTGACAGTATTGATTTTTTAGATGTTGCTTACAGCTATTATCGCCAGGCCAGTTTGGCGCTGCAACCCGATGGCAAAATCCTGCTCGCCGGTACCCTCCATTCGGCCAGTTCGAAAGATATTTTCCTGACCCGGCGGCTGTCCGACGGTTCGCCCGACCCCGCTTTCGGCGACAACGGCCAAGCGATCATCGATTTGTTCGGCCACGACGATGTTACTACGGCCATAACCCTTCAGACCGATGACAAAATCCTTGTCTCCGGCTTTGCCTACAACGGGCAGGACCAGGATGCGGTATTGATTCGTGTACTGCCCGGGCTTACGGTCGGCGCCAAAGACCTGAGTCCCGATACGGGGATATTGCTCGTTTATCCCAATCCCGTCAAAGACCGGGCAATGCTGCGCTACGAGAATCCCATGGCGGGTGAGGTAAGCGTTCATTTGGAAAATCTCCAGGGTCAGCCCTTGCGCACCATTTTCAGCGGCCGGCAAACGGTGGGTGAGCAGGCGCTTGAACTGTCGCTGGGGGCTGATTTACCCGCCGGGGCCTATGTGTGCCGGATAAAAACGGCGGCAGGGGCGGCCGCGGTGCGGATCGTGAAATTGTAAAAGAGGAAGTAGGAAATTAATTGGCCCCGGTATGCGTTCAGCGTGCCGGGGCCAATTTGTAGTCAAAATCAGGGCTGTGCCCCCTGATGACCAAACCACAGCCTCTTATATCAAGAACATTTTTACAATGACAAGAAACTCATCTATCGCAAACCGGCTTCGGGAAGTGCTTCTCGACGGAAAATGGATCGCCAACACCAACTTCAAAGAACAAATATTAAGCGTCAGCTGGGAACAAGCCAATCGCCGGGTTTTCAACCTGAATACGATTGCTTTACTCACCTTCCATATCAACTATTATTTGGCCGGCATTTTAAACGTTTTTAACGGCGGGAAACTGGAAATCAGGGACAAATACAGTTTTGACCTGCCGGAAATCAAGTCCGAAGAAGACTGGAATTCATTGGTCAATGAATTTTTAAGCAACGCTGAATTGTTCGCCCGCCACGTTGAACAAATGCCCGACATTTGGTTAGATGAGCCATTTGTCGACGAGAAGTATGGAAGCTACTTGCGAAACATAGAAGGGGTGATTGAACATAGTTATTACCATCTGGGACAAATTTCTTTGATTAGAAAAATGATACAGCATCATGGATAAAACCCGAATGGCCGTGGACGCCTTCGACCGGCGCGCCGAACTCTACCAGGAAAAATACATGGACGTGAGTCTCTACCACGACACGTTCGACTTCTTTTGCGACCACGTCACCCGGCCCAATGCCCGGATTTTGGAGATCGCCTGCGGGCCGGGCAACATCACCCGGTACCTGCTCACGAAACGGCCAGATTTCCGGATTTTAGGGATCGACCTGGCGCCCAACATGATCGAACTGGCGAAAAAGAACAACCCCGAGGCCGAATTTCAGTTGATGGACTGTCGCAATATCGGCCGGCTGGGCAAAACCTACGACGCGATCCTCTGCGGTTTTGCCCTGCCCTACCTCACGAAAGAAGAAGCAATTCAATTGATCCGCGATGCTTCCGGGCTGCTGGGCCCCGGCGGTATGATCTACATCAGCACGATGGAGGATGAATACAGCCGGTCACGACTGATGCGTTCCAGTTCGGGCGAGGATGAAATTTTTATCCACTACCATCAGGCCGATTATCTGACCCGGGCGCTCGAAGAAAACGGTTTTACGATTTTGGACGTACAACGCAAGGTATATCCCGGGCATGATGGAACGACAACGACGGATTTGGTGATTGTAGGAGGGATGCGATAGCCACAGGCGATGTTAAACGACAACATGCTCTCAGGCATCAAAACTTATTACTTTGACAACCAAAAACAAAAGCAATGAGTAACCAAGGCGACCAAATCACAAATGCACGAACGGGTCAAAGAATGATTTTCCTTCAAACCGGCAAGGAAACAAATGGAAAATTATTAGAAATTGAATCTTTCAACCCCAGATCGGACATGAGGGAGCCAGTTCATGTTCATCCAAAACAAGAAAGTTCTGCAAAAGTGATATCGGGGAAACTTCATTTCCTGGTCAATGGCAAGGAACAAATCGTCGGGCCCGGTGAAAAAATTATCATTCCGGCAGGTGTTCCGCATTGCTTTTGGAATGAAGACGATATAGAGGCGCATTCAATTCAACAATTTTCGCCGGCACTTCATATTGACGAGTTCTTTGAATCCTTTTTCGCCCTCGCTAATGACGGCAAGCTGAATGAAAAAGGGATGCCCCCTTTTTTACAACTACCATTGATGGGGTTAAAACATAAAGACGACATTCGAGTGACGAATCCACCCTGGGCTTTACAACTTTTGACTTATTGGATACTGGCACCGATTTGTTTACTCATGGGCTATAAATCAAAATATACATCCGGCACATCGAGCCGGGGCGGCAGGTAGCGAGGTCCTTTAACCCATCCCTTCCCATCCCGTTTCCAGCCGGTACCCCACCCCGTGCACGGTCACGATCCGCAGCGCGGGGTCGTCGCGGAGCAGTTTCCGCAGCCGAGAAACGAATACGTCGATGCTCCGTCCGACGATAATGCCCTCGTCGGCCCAGACATTCTGAAGGATAAATTCGCGTTCGAGCATCTGGTTGATGTGCGTGGCAAAAAGATGCAGGAGCTTCGTTTCACGATAGGTCAGGTTGTGCCGCTTACCTGCCGCAATCAGGACCTGATTGGCGGGATGGAGGCTGGAGTATCCAAAATTCAACTGCCCCGGATCGGTTTCCGCCGCGGCAGGAGCCGGAGCGAGCGGCCGGCGACCAGGCCAAAAACGCCATGCGGAATACACGAGGCCTGCCAGCAACCCGAACGCCAGGATGCGGCCTGCCCAGAGCGGCTCAGCGGCAGAAGGCTGAACAAAGGAGACCTGCAGATCGTAACAGCCATTGTCCGAGGCTCGTCCGCTACAGGGAGCCTCTTTGTTTTGTTTAAAATCCAGAAAATTATACCCCAGCTGCACGCTGCCGTCGGCACAGTCCAGTACCGTCACGTTGTAGTCGCCGTGAATGCCTTGCACATCGAAGGATGCCTGCAGCAGCCTGGGTAGTTTTTCGTAGTCGAACGAATTTTGTAACTCAACCAGCCAGGTTTTGGCATCGATTTGCCGCACTGGCGGAATCCGGGTCGTGGAATCGCCCGCTGCAGCCAGGAGGTAATGCGCAGTGCGGCGCAGTGCGAGATTGACCCTTTCAGGGTCGGGGTGTTGACCGGTATTGCGGGCGGGAATGATCCGTCCGGCAAACCCGACCAACACCAGACCGGCTACCACAAACAGTACGAGCGCCAGCTTTTTACTGAAAACAGCGAAGTTCATCACCACAAAGTTAACCCCCCGCCGATAAATAAGTAAGCTGGGCGCTAACATCCGCCACCTCCCGCTACGCCGAACGTGCCCGTGCCGCCGTAAATAACACCGTTTACAAAAATCAGGTCCATGAAACGCCCCATATCCGTCGGAAGACGGACCGGAATCCAGTGCGCGCCCTCGTCAGCCGAACGGTAAAGACCGCTGCCGTGGCTGCAGATCCAGTATTTCCCCGCTTTCACGATCGCATAGACATCCCCGTCGGGCAGGCCCCGGTCCAGGTTTTTCCAGGTATTCCCCCGGTCCTTCGACACGCGGATCATGTCATATTGCCGCCTGGCTTGTTGCTCCTTCCAGGGGCGGACCGTTATGTCGTAGGTGAACACGAGGACTTTCCCGTCGATGACGGCAATTTTGTGCGCCAGATCGTCGCTGAGCACGCGTTCCCAGCTGGCACCGCCGTCGCGGGAGCGGACGACGCCGTGTAAGGTGCTGCCGAACCACACGCCGTCTTGTTCGGCCAGCGAGGATACCGGACCTTCGGCGCATACTTTTTGCCAGGTTTTTCCGTCATCGGCCGATTTGAAGATGCCGTTGTCGGTGCCGGCCATCAGCACGTTATCCCGCTTCATAACGGTCCAGACCGCTTTTTCCGGCAATTTTTCCGACATGGACAGCCAGACGTTTCCGCCGTCGAGGCTTTTATACAGGCCTTCACCGTTCAGACCGGCATACAGCTCCCGGTCCGCGACATAAAGCGTCGTAATTTTTTTAAACCACAAAAACGGTATGTCCGCCGAGGGGCGCCAGTTGGCGCCGCTCGCATCACTTTGATAGAGGCCGTAATTTCGGGTGCCGAGCAGTATGCGACCGTCGAGCGCACCCATGTAGTTCACGTTCATGTCCGTCGGGAGTCCGGCTTCGGCTGACGCCCAGCTGAGCCCCAAGTCGCGGGACTGGTAAACGACGCCATTTTGCTGCGCGGTAACGTGTGCTGGCGCTGTTGGCTCCGGTGGCTTGGGTGAATCGGGCCAATACAGTCCGCCAAGCAAAAAGCAGGTAATGATCAATTTCTGAATCATGGGAGATAAAGCCTGGGTTTTTTAATGGATGAGAATATCGTTGTGCGGCAGCGCGAACTCATCGTCTGAGGTGAGCAGCACGATATGATCCCCTTTTTTGCATTTTGCAAGAATATCACGGATGTGGATTTGCCGGTAAGTTGCTTTTGAAAAAGACCAAAGCGTGCCCGTGTTCCCGTCAAGGAAAGCGGCGGAACAATGAGTAAAGCGGTTCTGTCCAACGCAGGGATGGAACAAAGCGCTCAAAAGAAAAACAAGGAGAAAACAAATTTTCGGCTTCAAGTCAGCTGGATAGTTTTTTGAAAAACAGTGCTGCAAAAGTACCGGTCAATGCCCGGAGCCCTTGAAAACGCTTGCAAAACGATGTAAAGGAGATGTAAAACATGAAAAAAGGGGCCGCGAAACCGATCAGGCTTCGCGACCCCAAGTACATATCAAACCCGGGTCTTCGGTCAATCCTCCATTTTCACGACCCGCAAAGAGCGCCGGGTTGTTTCATTTTGAAGCGTCAGACCGTAAATGCCCGCCGGCAGGTTAAGGAATGAAAGCCCAATGCTGTTCCAGCCCTTCGAAGCCTCGACATGCCGTTCGGACACCACGCCGCGCAAATCCGCGATGCTCAGCATGACCTCTTCGTCCTTTTCCGCCCAAAATTCCAGCGTGACTGCACCGGTGCTCGGGTTGGGGAACACACGGAGCGTGGCTGCGGTACCAGGGGCTGCATCGCGCTTTTGAACGGCGTGTCCCGGGCGCTCACAAGGCGCGTTGAGCGTGCAATTCACCCTGAAGTAGTTGAGGTTGTCGAGTGCGACGTTCAGGTCGTCCGGGTATTCGGGCGGGAAGTAGCCTGCGGCGCCCTGCAGGTACAGGTTGACGAGGTCGAGCAAGTCCTGCACGGTGCTGTGCTGGCCCATATCTTTCAGCAGCGCGAATTCGACCAGACAGGGCGGCAGGTTGTGGATGTCCTGTATACCGAGGTCGCGGTCGTTGAATTCGAGATTGTACCAGATGTTGAGTTGCAGGGCTATCGCGTTGGCGGCCAATTGGTTGTTGAGCGAGCCATCGGGATTGGCCAGCGCCGCGGGCAGCGGGCAGTCGTAGTGCCCCGTCGGCAGGAAAATACCGTCGCCGCTACCGAACAACATTTCCTGAACGCAGGCCGCATCAGCGGCCGACACAGTGTGGCCACCGCCGCCCACCGTCACCGGGCCGTATTCCGTCAGCAGCGCAGCGAGCGCATCGTCGGTAGACATGCCACCCACCGTGCCGTTCGGGTCGCCCCAGTCGCTTTGCGAAGCGGTGCACAATTGGTTACAGGTGCCCGTAGCGTGGAAGGTGACCGTGCAGGGCGAAGTCACGATACCGCAGTGCGTTTTAGCCGTGAAGGCATACGTGCGGTGCGTCGCGCCGTTTTGCGGCTCGCCGCTGTCGGACAGGATGGTCACCGAGATAAAACCCGAAGGACAAGCGCCCGCCAGCTGCGTTTTCAGGTAGGCAAACAGTTGCACCGGGCCAGGGATGTCGTTCACGCAAGACAATTGAATCGTGTCGGGACACACCAGTGTGGGCGTCTCGGATTCCTCCACCTGGAAGGTTTGCTCGCACAGCGACTCGTTGCCGCACTCGTCGGTGACGGCATAGCGGTAGAACACCGTCATCATGTAGCCGGGGCAGCCTGTGCCCACGGTCCAGGTGTCTTTCAGCATCCTGGTGACGCCGCTGCAATCCCAGGCGCTGATCGCAGTAGGGTCGGCAGCGGGCAGGTCTTCTATGCAGGACAGCAGGTTATTGCCGTTGGGCGCGCATTCCAGGGTGGGCGGCGTATGGTCCACTACGGCGAAGGTGGCCGTGGTTTTTGAGAGGTTGCCACATTCGTCGGTGGCGCGGAATTCAACTGTTTTTGACCAGGTAGCGCCGCAGCCGGTTTTTTCCTGGATGATTAATTTTTCCAAAAAAACGCCGCCGCAGGCATCCTCCACGAACAACCCGGCATTGCTGTCGAACCAATCAATGAAAGCGTTTTCGCCGTTGTCGTCAGACTGGCATTCGACCGATAGGTCCTGCGGCGGGGTGCTGAACACCGGCGGTGTTTGATCCACCACCGTAAAGGAGGCGTCGCGGAACGAGGAGTTCCCGCACTCGTCGGTGGCGATGAAACGAATGTTTTTCCGGAAGGTATTGCCGCAGTTGTACGAGTTGTTCTGCACCGGGCTGTCTTCGTGGGTGTACGTGATCTGCGCGCAGTCTTGGACTACCGCGCCGCCGAAATTGTCGAGAAAAGCCTGGAATTCCGCCGCGTTATCCGGCCCGCATTCCACGATGGCGTTTTGGGGCGGCACGATGAATTGCGGCGCGTTGTAGTCGGTCACGGTGACGACCTGGCTGGCCGTCGCGCTGTTACCGCACACGTCGGTAGCGCGCCAAGTGCGCGTAAGGATGTAAAAAACGGGGCAAATTCCCTGCGTTTTCACCTCACCGAGGAAAGTGACCGTAGCGCCGCTCGTACAATTGTCGCTGGCAGTGGCCATGCCCACGCCCGGCACGAGATAGCAGTCCACCGTCACGTTGGCCGGCACGGAAGTGAAGGTCGGCGCGGTCTGGTCGTTCACGGTGATCACCTGGGTGCACGACGCTGTGTTTCCGCAGGCGTCGGTGGCGCGGTATTGTCGCGTCAGGGTGAAGCGGTTGGCGCAGGTCTGGTTACTGACGGCGTCGGAGAAAAAGCTCGGCGTGGCCGTGCCGCCGCAGTTGTCGCTGAGACCCGTTACGGAGGCTGGGTTCGAGGCCGGCACCTGTTCGGCGCAGGACACCGTCAGGTTGGCCGGGCAGGTCAGTGTAGGCGGTGTCTGGTCGTTGACCGTGATGGTCTGGACACAGCCCGACGAGTTGCCGCAGGCGTCTGTGGCTGTGTAGCTGCGCGTCAGGGTAAAGCGGTTGGCGCAGGTCTGGTTGGAGATCACGTCGGCAGGGGAATTGGTCACCGTGACCGAGCCGCCGCAGTTGTCGCTCACGCCGGTGACCGAGGCGATGCTGGCTGCGGGAACGTTATTAGCACACGAAACGGTCACGTTCGCAGGGCAACTCAGCGTGGGTTTGGTCTGGTCGTTCACCGTGATGGTTTGGGTGCAAGTGGCTGTGTTGGCGCAGGCATCGCCGCCCCTGAAGGTACGCGTGATGGTAAAACGATTGACGCAAGTCTGATTGCTGGTAGTTTCGCTCAAAAGAGTCCTGCTGATACCAATTGCTCCCGCACAATTGTCCGTTACGCCGAGCGCGTTCAGATCCACGGGCGGCACGTTATTGGCACAGGAAACCGTCACGTTGACCGGGCAGGTGACCGTGGGCGGGGTTTGATCATTCACCGTGATCGTCTGGGAACAGGTGGCCGTTTGCCCGCACTGGTCAGTAGCCTTGTACGTGCGGGTGAGGGTGAATTTGTTGATACAAGCCACATTGCTGTTCGCATCGCCGAGGTGGACAATGGTGACGTTCCCCGGGCAGCTGTGCGTTTCGGAAACGCTGGCAGGGCTTGCCGGGGGCACGTTTTCGGTACAGGAAACCGTTACAGCCTGTGGACAGGTCAGCACCGGCGCCGGGAAGGAGCAAGGCCCTATGTTGGTAGGCACATTGGTTCCTGCGCTGCAGCCCGGAGCATCCGTAAACTGGGCTACGAAAGATGTAGGCAGGCCGTCTGCCCGAAATTTAAGATTAGAAATAAAAAACGGGCTTCCACTTGCCGCGACGTTTGCCGCCGAAAAAGTATTATTACTCAATACATCGGATCCCGTTATGGTGAGTTGCCCGGTTGTCGGCGGATTGACAAAAAATACTTTGATATCAGAGGTAAAAAAATCGTCCGTGGGATCATTGGGCGTGCCGTTGTTGTCGCAGGAGCCCAGGTTTAACATTTGCAGTGCGGTGATGGAACAGTTCGCCTGCCCCGAAGAGCAGGAATTCACCGAGGGCCCCGTGCCCGGCAAGGAGCACTGCGTGACGCCGCCCGAATTCTGAATGGCGCCGGTGAAATCGGTGATCTGCCCGTCGGCCCGGAGTTTCACATTGGTCAGGGTTTTGGTCAAATTCGTCCCGATAGCAGCAGCCGTACTGGCGGTCATCACCACATCCGTTCCGGAGAGGACAATGATCGCGCCGCTGTTGGAGTTGGAATAAATCACGTCCACATCCACGGTGAAAAAATCGTCGGAGGGGTCGCTGCCGGTGCCATTGTCGTTGCAGGGATCGATGTTGGCGAAGGAATAACCGATGATTTCACAGGAAGAGCCCGAACAAGGCTGGATCGTCGGCCCGGTTTTCGTCTCAGAGCAGGCAGGGGCGTCCGTAAAGTTCACTGTGACGACTGTGGGTGTGCCATCCGCTTTAAATTTTACATTGTTGAAAATGTGTGCATTGCCGATAATCTGGTTCACCGGGATCGAATAAACGCCGATCTCATCGCCGCCGGGCAGTATCTGAAAACTGCCGGTTGTTGGGCGATTGAAAAATATCGCCTGCAAATCCTGTGTAAAAAAATCATCGGTGGGGTCATTTGGCGTGCCATTGTCGTTGCAGGCAGAAGGATTTCCCAAAAAATTGATGTTTGTAATATCGCAGGATGGCGGCGGAGTGGAACAGGGTTGCACCGTCGGTCCGGTGGCTGCGTCGATGCAGGCAGGCAAATCAGTAAAATTCATCTGAATGTTCGTCGGCGTGCCGTCGGCCTTCAATTGCACCCCATTGAAGGTGTGCGAGTTGCCGATGATCTGGTTCACCGGAATCGAATAGGTGCCGATCTGATCACCGCCGGGTACGATTTGCAAGCTGCCCGTGGTGGGGCGGTTGAAAAAGCTGGCGTGAATATTTTGGGTAAAAAAGTCGTCCGTCGGGTCGTTGGGCGTGCCGTTGTCGTTGCAGGCGCTCGGATTCCCAAAAAAATCAACCGTGATGGTGCAGGGCGCCGGATTCACCGTGATGGTGAACGTCATGTTTACGCTCGTGCAGCTGCCTAGCGTAGCGCTAACGGTAAAAGTGCAGGTCACCGGCGAGCCCGATGGGTTGAAAGCCGTAAAAGCCGGCACATTGCCCGTGCCGCTGGTGGGCGCCAGGCCGATGTTTTCGGCGCTGCGCGACCAGTTGACGACGGCCCCGGGCACGTTGGCGCTGAGCGTCGTGGCCGGCACCGCATCGCCATCCGTCACCGTGATATTGGCCACCGAAGCCACGGTGAGCAAGGTCGTTGTAGCGAAAACTTCCAGGTCGTTGTCCGACGCCACCACCGAACTGCCGATGCGCATCGTGCCACCCGCCGAAGGCGTGCCGCCGCCGGCGGCAGCGCCGTAGCCGTAGAGCCGGTAGGTCACCGACGAGGAATTGGGTGAAATGGTTTCACTGAACGTGAATGCCGTGGACGTTGTCGTCACGGTCACGGTGCCGATATTGGACGTAAAACCGTCGGAGCTACAACGCAGGGTGGCTGTATTCGGCCCTGTCGCGGAGCTGCGCAGCACGATCTTGATCGTCGTGGGGTTGAAAAAAAGGCAGTTGATCGTGTTGATCGTGAACTCGTAATAGTCGTTGCCCGCAATGGCGTCGGCCAGCGTGGTCGATGCGGAGCCGCTGAACCAGGCGGAGGAATTCATCGATCCGGTGCCCGTAGTGGCCGTCACGCCGGCGCCGCGCGTCAGGGTGCAATTGTTGAAATTAGAACTCTGGAAAGTGGCAGGATCGGAAGTCTGGTCGCCGGGCTGCGCACTCAGCTCCCAGGCGACGGCCTGGGTGTAGGCGAATGTTGCTAACAGGCTGAATATGAGGAGCAGAAAGATGTTTTTCATGTTGTCGTACGGTGATGAAAAATGGTGGTTAGTGTCAATTAATTCGATCCGCTGATCCGTATGGAATCGATGTTGAGGGTGTTGGCGTCCATTTCGGTGATCGTCAGCACGGGCACGGAAAGGGCAAAAACCTCCGTATGCACCTGCGCGGTGATGCTGGCGCCTCCGCTGAAAGTGCCGGAAAAAGAGGCCTGCGCAGTAAAGTTGTCCTGATCGCCGTGCACGTAACTGAACCAGATGACGGGCGCCATGGCGAAGACTTCTTTGGTCATCACTGTTTTGTCCACGCCCGGTGCGCGAAAACGAATGCCGAATTTGGCGTTGATCTGTGCGTAGCCTGCTACTGCAAATGCCCAGCCCTTGTAACTGATGTCCGTTTGGGTCACCACGGTGATGTTGTTGAACGTGCCTTCGGGCAATTCCATCTTGCCGCCCACGTCGGCTTTGCTGCGGCAGCCGCCGGCGATTTCGGCGAGCGATTCGACCGCGATGGAGCAGTCGAATGCCTCGGCATCGCATTGGGAAGCGACCATGTTGTTATCGCTTTCGTCCTGTACGTCAAAAGGGCACAGCAGGGTTTCGTCAAAACGGACGGGCAGGGCGGCCGCCGGAAGCGTGACATCGATCTGGATGTCGGCGAATTCGCCGAAACGGAAGTTGTTGTGTCCCAGGATTTTAGCTACCTGTTTTCTCAGTTCGGCGGTGTTGATATTGGCCTTTGCGTAGGCTTTGCGGATAAATTCCAGGTGGTCGCGTTCCAGTTTTTGGGCGAGTTCTTCTTTCCGGGCCGGGTCTTTTTCCTTGGCGATTGTTTCCAGGTCAGCCTTGTAGGTTTTGTACTGACCGGTCGGGTCGGCTTCGAGTACGGCGAGCACCTTCTGGCGTTGGGGGGCCATGAGGTTTTCGATGGCTTGTACCTGTTTGTCGGTCGGCGTTTGGGCCCCGCACAGGGACGGCAGGAGCAGGTTGCCCGCAGTGAAGGCGAGCAAAAAGAGGATGTTTTTCATCGTTACGGTTTTTGATTTATTAAAAAATATGCCGCGCAAAAAGGCTTTTACTGCGCGGCCTGCGGCTCTCCGAAAATGAAATTGTCCATCACCGCCACATCCACATTGCCGCCGTCGTTGGGGCCGAGGGCTGAGTTGCCGTATTCGATGCGGACGCGGTGCACCACGGCTTCGGGGAAGGCCACGCCCAAAAACACGTGCCCTTCGTTCAGCACCGGCGTGGCGTATGTCCCGAGCGAGCGGTCATCGATGTCGAAATATTCGAACGCGGTGTTTTCCTGGCGGTCCACGTCGATGTACACGGCGCCAAATCCGCGCACCACGGCGGGTGTGCCGGAGCCCGGCACGAAAAACCGCACGTCCACGATGTTGCTGCCCACAGGCGAGAACACCCTTTCGCTGCTGAACGGCGGAAAAATCGACGTGTAGGAAGGATTGATATTGCCAAAAGAAGTCGGCGTGCCGGTTGGGTTGTTGCTGTCCGCGCTGACCATGAGGCCGGTGCCCGGCGTGCTCAGCACGATGCCGCGGGCACGGGGCGCAAGGGGCTGGTTGAAGAGGTCGGGAGCGTACAGGTTGGGGGCGGATTCGGCGTCGCTCAGGCTGTCCCAGTTCAATTCGCGATAGCCCGAGGCGCTTTTCGTCCCCGGGTCGCCGCCGTTGTCGGCGCCCAGCAGGGCCCGGTACTCGTTCATGGCCGGGAGGATGTCGCCGGCGGCGGTGATGACGGTGGGCCTGGGGCTGTTTTCTTTGTCTTTTTTACAGGAATTGACGGCAAAGGTCAGGGCGAATGCAAACAAGGCGATAATGCAGAATTGTTTCATCATGGTTCAGTTGGTAATAGCAAGGCTGGTGGAGTGAATTATTGGAAAAAATCAATTTAAATCGGCTGGGTTGGCTCTTTTTACTGTTTCATGATCAGCCCCGAAAAAAGCAGTTCGCCGTTTTCGGCCTGCACGGTCACGGCATAATGGCCGGGGGCCAGGTCCTTGGGCAACAGGATGGCGGAAGGTTTTTCCGCGTCGACTTTTTCCCGCAATACAGCTCTTCCGGCTGCATCGGTCAGTACCACGGCTACCATTTCGTTTTGTCCGAAAAAGCCGGCAAGACGGAGGTTCAGTGCGTCGGTGGCGGGATTGGGGAATACCGAGGCGTTGCGGCCGGTGGAGAGCCGGGTGGTCGCCGGTTCGCCGGGGGCATTCGGCAGCAGTTTTTTCAGGGTTTCGACTTCCGCCTGGAGTGAGGCGATCTGCGCCTGCTGTTCCTGTACGGCCTGGACCAAGGGGATCACCAATTGGCCGTAAGCCAGGGAATAATTGTCTTCGGGGCTTTCCGGCACGTGCACGAGATTGTTCACGGCCACTCCCTGATCGGCGCAGAGGCGTTCTACGTCGTAGGCGAACTGATAGGTCACCGGCTGCAGTCCCATAATAAAATCCAGCCCCGGCGCATCGGCGCGCAGGTTGTATTTGAAACGCCCGTCGTCGTGTTGGCCATGCCCGCCTGGGCGCCCACGAAGGTGTTGAACCCGCCGTCGGAGCTCGCTTTTCCGGCGAAAAATCCGACAAACACATTGGCGCCGCCGCTCACCTCGGCCTCGCCGGCTTTTTCTCCTAAAAAGGTATTGGCGCCGTTTCCGGTGTTTTCAAAAAGCACGAGGCCGCTCGGTGTGCGGCGCATCACCAGCACTTCCACGCCGCCCAGTCTGAAGCGGATGCGGTCTTCGTTGGGGTTGGCTTCGGTTTGTACGCGGGTGTTGCCGTCGGCATCGGCGATCTGGTTTTGGGAAAAAAGAGGGATGGCGTTCAGGAGCAGTACTCCCAGTAAAACCGGTCGAAAGAACATGAGGATAAGATTTTGATTTACAATTGGTTTTGTCTGGGGCAAAGGTTGGTCTCGGGCGCCCCGGCATGCCTTCAAATTTGTTGCAGAAGCCTTAAAATTTGTTGCAAAGGGGGTAGATTTGGAAATTCAAAACCAAACCGATGGGTATGCGCCAGTTCCCTGTATGGCTTCTGCTGTGCTTTTTAATCAGCCCGACCAGCTCCCGTTCGCAATCTCACTTCGTGGACAGCCTCCGGCACGTGGCCGACACGGCCCGCAGCTGGCAAACCCGGATGGACGCACAGTTCGGCCTGGCTTCCGAGCTGCACGGCGTGGATATCGACAGCGCGCTCGTTTATGCGAACCTGCTCCTGAAGGAATCCGAAAAACGCAACTATGTCAAGGGCAAAGGCATGGCCAATGAGCTGTTCAGCATCTACTACATGGGGCGCAAGGAATTCACCACGGGCATGGATTTTTCCCAAAAAGCCGCCGACTTTTACCTGACAGCCGGTGAGAAAGAAAATGCCGTGGTCATGTTGAGCAACGTTGCCTTCATGCTGACCTACCTCCAGCGCTACGGCGAGGCCACTGAAAAACTGTTTCAGGTGCTCGACATCCGCGAAGCCGCCCGCGACAGCGCCGGCATCTCCATCACCCTCAACGGCATCGGCCGGATTTTGGGTCGTCAAAAACGCTTCGACGAAGCCGCCGGTTTCATCCGCCGCGCCCTGGCCATCGACTTGCGCATCGGCAGGTCGCCTTACTTTTCGTATTCGCGGCTCGGTGAAGTACTGCTCGGCGCCGGCCAGCTGGATTCGGCTCTGTATTACCAGTCCAAAGCGCTGGAAACCGCCACCACTGCCGGCGACACCCGGAGCACGGCCCTCGAACAAAGCAACCTGGGCAAACTTTTTCTCAAAAAAGGCGACGCAGCCCGCGCCGGCGATTACCTGCGAAAATCCCTGGCTTATTACGAGCCGCGCCGCGACGTGCTCATGCTGCCCACCCTCTACAATTTGCTGGCCGATGCGGAGAACGGCATGGGCAATTACCGGCAGGCCCTCGAATTTTCACAAAAAGCCCTCTCTGCCCTCGGCGGCCGGCCCAATTTCACTTCACTGGCAGGCCTGCACGAAAGCCGCGCAAAAAGCTACGCCGGCCTCGGCGACTTCGCCCATGCCTACACGGAGTCCCTGGCCTGGAAAACGGCGTCCGACAGCCTCGCCGTGCTGGAAAAAGCCGCGCAGGTGGCCGATGTGGAATCGCGCTACCGCACCCGCGAACAAAAAGCGATCATCGACGAACAGGAACTCACCATCGCCCGCCAAAAAAACCGGAACCAGAACCTGCTCATCGGCGCTTTGCTGGCTATCCTGGTCCTTGGCGGTGCGTTCCAGTTCCTCCGTCAGCGCGAACGATTGAAAAAACAACGCGCCGAGCTCGCCCTCGCCCTCGAACAGGCCGAAGCCGGCAAACTCCGCGAACTGGACAAGGTCAAATCCGCCTTTTTTGCCAACATCAGCCATGAGTTCCGCACGCCGCTCACCCTGATCGTGGGGCCGCTGCGCGAAATGGAGCAAGGCGTTTTTACAGGCAATTCCGGCAAATATTACGGCATCATGCGCCGCAACGCCGAAAGGTTGTTGCAACTCGTGAACCAGCTGCTCGACCTATCCCGCCTCGAAAGCGGCCGGCTCAGCCTCCAGCCCCGCCCGGGCGACCTGTTCAATACCCTGCGCAGCACGGCATTTTCCTTCGAAAGTCTGGCCGATCAAAAACAGATCAGCTACGAAGTCCGGGTGCCCGCTTCCCCGCTGTGGGTGGCTTACGATGCCGATAAACTGGAAAAAATCGTCGGCAACCTCCTGTCCAATGCCTTCAAATTTACCCGCGACGAAGGCCGGGTCGAACTCAGCGCCGAGGTGCATCCGATGGCCGGCCAACCGGACATGCTGCAACTCCAAATCAGGGTCAGCGACACGGGTATCGGTATTCCGGCGGCGCAGCAGGATCGCATCTTCGACCGCTTCTACCAGGTCGAAAACAGCGGCGCAGACCTCCAGCCCGGCAGCGGTATCGGGCTCGCGCTGACAAAGGAATTGGTTGCCCTGCATGCTGGAACCATCATGCTGAACAGCATGGAAAGCCAGGGAACGACCTTCGTGGTGGTGCTGCCGTTCCGGATCGCCGAAGTGCAGGAGGCAGTCGCCGGCGTCCCGGTCGAAACCGCCGCTTGGTCGGAATCTCCCGGTTCCGTGACCGACGACAACGCGCCACACGCTGCTCATGCCTTGCCGCTCATCCTCGTTGTCGAAGACAATCCCGACGTGCGCAATTACATCTGCGACCATTTGCGCGACCATTACCGCCTGCTCGAAGCCGCCGACGGCCAGACGGGGCTCGACCTGGCCCGTTCCGATCTGCCCGACCTCGTGCTCACCGACCTGATGATGCCCGGGCTCGACGGCATCGCATTGACCCAGCAATTGAAATCCGACGTTCGGACTGACCACATCCCGGTCATCATGCTCACCGCCAAAGCAGACCGAAGCGACCGGCTGGCAGGTATCGACACCGGCGCCGAGGCCTACCTGACCAAACCCTTCGACCGGGAAGAACTGCGCCTGATCGTCGGGCGCATGATTGAACAGCGAAAATTGCTTCAGGAAAAATTCCGCCGCGAAATCAGGCTCGGTCTCAGCGAAACCGCCGAGCCCTCCCTCGACGAATTGTTTTTGCGAAAAGTGCTCGCTATCATCGAAGAAAACCTGGACGACGAAACGTTCAGCGTGGAAACGCTGGCCGCCGCAGTGGCCATGAGCCGCAGTAATTTGTTCCGGAAACTCAACGCCCTCATCGCTAAAAGCCCCAACGTCCTGATCCGGGAACTGCGCTTACAACGCGCCAAACAGCTGATCGAACGCGGCGCTGGCAATGCAACGCAAGTGTCGTTTATGGTGGGTTTTAACAGCCCGACCTACTTTGCGACGTGTTTCAGGGAGATGTTTGGGTATCCGCCGAGTGAAATTATGCGGCATACTACCATTCAGGGATAAAGCCCGGCCGTAATCAAATCCAAACGCTCCAGTACGCGATTCGGATGGTTGAGTGCAAGCAATTTGACTGTGGCCGCCCCGACGTCAGTTTTTGGCTGAATAGCTCCGTCGGCCACGTCGAAATGCTGAAACCAATCCTGTTTGCGTGGATGAAACAAGCGGACGAGCACATCTTCGTCGCCAAGGAAAGTGCCTAAATCAGTGCCTTTATGACTGTTACAAAGTGGGCAGGCGAAAGCGAGATTATCCAGCCGGGAACTTCCGCCATGTTTAAGGCTGACGATATGATCGACTTGAAATTTGAAAAATGAATCTGCCTCGGGATGGCGGCAATATTCGCAACGATAGGCTGCCCTTTCGGCCACTGCCCGCCGCAGCGTTTCGGGGATATTTCGACTCATGCGGGGCGCATTTGTGACAAACGAAGCCGGGCACGCGATTTAGCCAGCCGGACGATGTGCTCGAGGATGAAATAATGCTCGAGTTCTTCATTTTCCTCTGTGTTCAGCCCTGCCGTTTGTTTTTTTTCCAATAGAGCCTCTAACCGCCGTTGCATATCGGCCGGCGCGTGATAAGCAATCATTTTTTGCGGGTCCATGCCAGCCATGAATTCAGCCAGTCCGTCGAAGATGCTGTTGTGCGTATCCATACTACAAAACTAAGCGGTTTTCAGGTAAGTTGCGATCATCGAGCCCTCTACGATCATTTCCGGGCTCCTCACAACAGCGCCGCTCCAAATACTCCGGCACTGTCTCCCAGTTTGGGCTTCAGAAAAATCGTTTCGATGCGCCGGTCGGGGCGGGTGTCAAAAATGTTCTTGCGGGCTTCCGCTACGCCGTCGGTGTAGAGCCGGCCGATATTGCCCACGCCGCCGCCGAGCACGATGATGTCCGGGTCGAGAATGTTGATGATCACGGCGATGGCTTTGCCGAAATAGTGCACCAGCCGGTCGATGGTGGCTGTGGCGGCCGGGTCGTCGCCCGCTTCGGCGCGCTCGACGATCTCTTTCAGGTGTCGTTTTTGACCGGTTGTTTTTTCATAAAACCTTTCCAGCGCGGGCCCGGAAAAGACCGTTTCGACGCAGCCGCGTTGGCCGCAGTAGCAGAGTTCGCCGTCGGCTTCGAGCACGTTGTGGCCCCATTCGCCGCCGAGCCCCTGGCGGCCGTTGAGCACCTTGCCGCGCACGACCAGCCCTCCGCCCACGCCGGTGCCCAAAATGACGCCGAACACGGCCTCGGCATTGGGCAGGGTGTCATAAGCGCTGCCCATGAGCGCTTCTGCCACCGCGAAACAGTTGGCATCATTGGCGAGGCGCACCGGTACGCCGAGCAGTTTTTCCAGGTCGCGGTCGAACGGTTTGCCGTTGAGTGCCGTCGTGTTGGCGTTTTTCATGGCGCCGACGTTGCGGTCCAGTGTGCCGGGGTGTCCAATGCCGACGTACTCCGGCTGCAGGCCGGTCGATTCGGCGAGCATGTCCACCAGTTTTTTGATCTGGCTGCAAATGTGTTCATAGCCCAGCTGGGCTTCCGTCGGGATGCGCAGCCGGGCCAGCGGTTGCGGGTTGTCGCGGCTTTCGAGGACGACGCCTTCAATTTTGGTGCCGCCAAGATCAATTCCCCAGAGGTGCATGGTGTGGATTGTTTCGATTGATGGATTGTTCGATTGCAGAGTTTCGCAGAAAAGTCGGGTATTTTCGCGCCGTTAAAATAGATCATTGCATTTACTCCGGCTCACTGATCGAATCAATCGAATCAATCGAATCAATCCTCATGGCTTCTTCTGAAAAATTCGACGCATCCAATGCCCCCAAACCTGTGGGGCTTTACCCGCATGCCCGACGTGTGGGGAATCTGCTGTTTTTATCGGGCATCGGTCCGCGCGACCCGGAAACCGACGGGGTGCCGGGTTTGAAGCGCTCCCCGGCGGGTAACTACACGGAATTCGATTTCGAAGCGCAGGTACATTCGGTGTTCCGCAACGTGCGTGCCGTACTCGAAGCTTCCGGCGCCCGCTGGGAGGACCTGGTGGATGTCACGGTTTTTCTGGTCCACATGGAGCGCGATTTTCACACCTTCAACCGCCTCTATGCGGAATATTTCAAAGACAACCAGCCCTGCCGCACGACCATTGGTATCGACCGGCTGCCGACGCCGATTGCCATTGAGTTAAAGTGTGTGGCGGTGGTAGGTGGAGGCTGATGGTTTTTTGATTTCACCACGGAGGCACAGAGACACGGAGGCCGGCAGCTACGCGCTGCCGGCCTCCGTGTCTCTGTGCCTCCGTGGTGAAAATCCCAAAACGATTACGGCATATCAAACAACCCGTAGTACATCTTCAAAGTCGGATCGGTCTCTTTGTCCCGGATGTCGCGCACGAGGTCGTTGAGGGCTTTTGCTCTGGCGTTATCTCCTTTTTCACGGAAATCGTTGCGGATGTCGGCGATGGCTTTGGTGGAGGCAAAACGCCGCCACTGGCTTTGTGTGCTGTCGTATGCGGTCGTTTTAAAATCGTTGACAGCCTGGTCGACGAGAGCCGGGTTTTTCAGGCCCACGAGGTATTTCTGGTACTGTTCAAAAAAAGTAAAGGCCGACATGCCGTCCATTTTCGCCGCTTGCTTTTGGAACCAGGGCAATTGGGCGGCGTCCGGATTTTGGGCATACAGTTCGGAAAGGACCAGGAGAGTGGCTTCGCTGTCGTCGTTTTCCAGCGCTTTTGAAGCGGCGACAGCGGCTTGCGGATCGATGCGGGCCAGTGCGTTCAGTCCCGCGCCGACGACGCTGTATGCCTGGTCGGCGCCAAGGGCTTTTTGCAGGATGGGCACGTATTTTTTGTCGCCGGTTTGTCCCAGCATATAGAGTGCCGTGGCGCGCACGGAGGGTTCGGGGTCGCTCTCCGCAATTTTTGCCACGGTGGCGGCCACCTGCGGATCGGTCATGTCGGCGCGGCCCAGGGCCCTGTCGCGGATGCCATGGAATTTGTCGGCCAAAGCGTCGGTGTAAACCTTTTGCGCGGCGGGCGACTGGTCTTCCTGCAGGGCGTCGAGGGCTTCCCAGCGGTCGCGGAACAAGGGAGCGTGGTAGAACTGGAACGCCCATTCCTCGGCCGTATGATGGTCGGTTTTGACGGCCAGCAGGTTTTTGTCGGCGTCGACATTGACCAGTGCGGGGCGGGCGGGGGTATTAAAAGTGAAGGTCTGGCTACGCTTCGTGACCCGGATGTTTTCGCGGCGCACCTTGCCGTTGGCGTCGTAGAGGTCCACTTTGAGGGGCAGGTCAAAAATGGGCGCCACTTTTTCGCCTTCCTGTTTTTGGGTGATGGTGACCGACTGTTTTTTGGCCGCTTCGTCCCAGGCGTAGGTGATGTCCAGATCAGGGTGGCCGGCGCCGAAGAACCATTGGTTGAAGAACCAGTTGAGGTCCTGCCCGGTCACGTCTTCGAATGCCAGGCGGAGCTCGTGGGCTTCCACGTCGGAGTATTCATTCTTTTTCAGGTAGCGTTGCAGGGCGGTGAAGAATGCGTCGTCGCCCACCTGGCTGCGCAGCATATTGAGGATGGCGCCGCCTTTGTTGTAGGAGTGTCCGTCGAACATCGATTCGCGGTCCGAGTAGCCGAAATGGATGAGCGGGTGGCCGCCGTCCTGGGCGGAGAAAATATAGCCCTGCTGTTCCTGCATTTCATGCGCGTCGGCTTCGTCGCGGCCGTACTTGTGTTCCAGCCAGAGGTATTCGGAGTAATTGGCGAAGCCTTCGTTCAGCGTCAGGTTGGCCCAGCTTTCACAGGTGACGAGGTCGCCGAACCAGTGGTGAAACATTTCGTGCGCCACCACTTTTTCGTTCGTCCAGTGGTCGTCCAGCAGTTCGCGGCGGGTTTTGTTCATGAATTCGCCGAAGATGACGGCGGTGGTATTTTCCATGGCGCCGCTCACGTAGTCGCGAACGACGACCTGCGAGAATTTCGGCCAGGCGTAGTCGTAGCCGAGGCGCTGGGAGAAAAACTCCAGCATTTCGGGCGTGTAGGGGTAAATGTCCTTGGCGTAGTCCTTGTATTTCGGCTCCACGTAGTAGTTCACCTCGATGTTGCGCCATTTATCCTTTACGACCGCGAACTCTCCGATGGCCATCATGAACAGGTAAGGCGCGTGCGGCTTGTCCATTTTCCAGTAATCGGTGCGGGTGCCGTCGGGATTTTTTTGGGAAGAGAGCATCACGCCGTTGGAGAGGGTCGTGTAGCGGTCGTCCACGGTGATGTACATCTCCTGGGTGCAGCGTTCGTTGGGCTTGTCGATGGTCGGGAACCAGAAGGAGTTGCTTTCCGTCTCGCCCTGGGTCCAGATCTGGCGGGGTTTGTCGGGGTCGCTGCCGTCGGCATTGATAAAATAGAGGCCTTTGTCCTGCGTGATGGCCGCGCTGCCGCCGTAGCTGTCGCGTTCGTCGGGCTTGGCGGTGTAGGTGACGACGACTTTGTATTCGTCTTTCCGGGTGAATGTTTTGCCCAGGTGGACGACGAGTTGTTCGTTGTTGTAATCGTATTTCAGGGGTTCGGTTTTGCCGTCGAAAGTGACCGAGAGGATGTCGAAGTTTTTGGCATCGAGGGTCAGCACATCGGTTGGGTAAAACCAGGGGCGCAGGGTGAGGGTAGCACGGCCGTTGGCGCGTTTTTTAGTCCAGTCGAAGGAAATTTCCAGTTTGGTATGGAGGAGGTCCTGCTCGAAAGTGTGCGAAGGGTTGTAGGGTTGGAGGGTATCGGTCGCGGCTGCGGACTGGGGCCGGATGACGGCTTCGTCCATGAGGTTGTATTCCACGGGAGCCTCGTCGTCGTCGCCGGTAACGGGCTTGCCCATTTGTTCGAATTTTTCCGGTTCGCCGGGGCGGTGGGGGGTGGCGGCGGCTTTTTCGGCGGCTTTACGGTTACAGGCCGGGGCAAGGAACAGGGCGGCGATCAGCGCCGGGAGCAGGAGTTTTTTCATTATATCGTGAAATTTACGGTCAACACCGGCGCAAAAATGTGTGTTTGCCAGTCTGGTTTTCTCAAATTTGCCCCGATTTTCGGCTAATAGGCCGTTCCGGGATTTTTTCAACGCAAAACAAACGCCTGTGGAAACAAAAACGTACACCGACCGACTGATCGACTTTGCCTGGCTTTACGGCCCGAGCGTGCTCATGGCCCTCGCCCTGCTCATCGTCGGGATGTGGGTCATCAAACGCCTGATCCGCGGTTTCGATTCGTTCCTGCACAAGCGGAAGATGGACGACAGCCTGCGTCCGTTTTTTATTTCCCTGACCGATGTGGGGCTGAAAGTGGTGCTCTTGCTGGTGGTGGCCAGTATGGTCGGACTGGAAACGACCTCGTTCATCGCGATTTTTTCGGCTCTGGCCTTTTCGGTAGGCCTGGCGCTGCAGGGCAGCCTGGGTAATTTCGCCAGCGGCGTGCTGATCCTCCTGTTCCGCCCCTACAAGGTGGGCGATTTGCTCACGGTAAATGGTCTGACGGGTCACGTCGCCGAAATACAGATTTTCAGCACCATACTCCTGACCCAGCACGGCAAACGGATTATCATTCCGAACGGTAAAATGACCGAGGGCGCCATCGAAAACATGGGCCACGACACGCCCGTGCAGGCCCAGATTTCCCTGCTCGTGGATGCAGAAACTTCTCTCCAAACGCTGCGCCAAATCGCGGCAGAGGTGGCAGGGCGCTGCAAACATACCCTGTCCGATCACCCCTCCACCGTCCAGCTCAGCGGCATGAACCGCGACGACATTAAAATCGACGTCGGTTGCTGGACCTCCGGGCAGCACTACAACGAGACCATGGATTTTCTGTACGAGGAATTGAAAAAGGCGTTTGATGCCAATGGGATCAAACTGGCTAAGGAAAGGCGGAAACAGTCCGTGTGATAAAAAAGGGGTTTATAAGGGTTGATAAAGTTGATAAGGTTTATAAAAAGGGTTGAGAGCATCCCCTCACCTTTTATAAACCTTATAAACCTTATAAACCTTTATAAACCCCTTTTTTCAATCAATGCTGCACCACAAACCTGGCCGTCTGTTTTGATCCGTCGGCCGGCAGTATTTCGAGGAAATACAATCCGTCAGACAAATTTTCGGGCAAAGCCAGCTGCTGCGGAGCGTACTCTGCAGTAGTTGTGAGCATTTTGACCATTTGGCCGCGGCCGTCCAGAACACGGATTTGCACCCGCTGCTCAGCCCAGGCCGAGAGGTCGATGGATACCGTTCCGCTCGTGGGGTTCGGCGCCACCCGGAGCTCGTAGCTGCCGTCCGGTTTGAAACTGGGCGTGATGCCGATCGGGCAGAAAAACGTATTCAGGTGCGCTTCGTAATAGATCCTCGGATACAACCGGACCGCCACGTGGATGTACGCCGGCGTGGCCGTGGGGGGCAGGGTGTATTTGAAGATATCGGACAGTCCGTTGGAGATGCTGTCGCCCAGCGTATTGAAACGGATGGAGTAGAAGGTCGCCAGGTTCGGGTTCCGCACCTGGTACTTCCGGCCGCTCGGGGCCGTATAGATCGAGTTGTCGGGCGGCTGCACCGCCACTACGCCGTTGGGCAACTGGATCAGCGCGTAGGACATTTTGTTTTCGCAGGAGTTTTTGAAGCGGATGCGGTAGGTTTTATTGAGCGCTGCGTCCTGGGTGATCGTCAGCAGTTCCCAGCGCATACAGCCGAACTCCTTGACGTCGCAGGGCGGCGTTTCATTGATGGTCACGGAGAAGCAGCAGGCTGCCGAGTTGCCGCAGCTGTCCTCAGCGGCGAAGCAAACCTGGGTGGTGCCTACCGGAAAGAAACTGCCCGAAGCCAGTCCGCTGGTCATGTTGACCGCCAGACCGGGGCACACGCAGTCGGTGCTGGCCGTGGGGGCGTTGTAGGTGACCACTTCGCCCGTATTGCCGGCCGGGATCGTGACGCCTACGGAAGGCGGGCAGTTGATTTTGACCGTCGAGGGCGCCGGCGTGAGCGACACGATCTGGTAAGTCGCGATGATGTCGCAGCCGCCGCCGGGGTTTTGGAGGGTGTCCACCACGGTGCCGGGGGCGGTGTAATTCACCCCGTTGATCTGCACGGACTGACCGGGGCAGAAATACACAGTTTCAAACGTCGTGGGTTGCGGCAGCAATTCGAGTATGTAGGTGGCGATCGTGTCGCAGGCGCCGTTGGCGCCGGGAAGCGTCAGTGTGACGGTATTCGGCGCGGTGTAGGTCGTGCCGCCGAGGCTGACGGTGTTGCCTGGACACAGGGAGATGCTCGTGCTCGTGGCCGGTTGCGGCAGTTTGGTGAGGATATAGGTCACCAGCGTATCGCAGGCGCCATTGGCGCCATCGACGTTGACGGTAAAAGTGGTCGATTCGGTATAAGTTGTACCGTTGATCGTAACCGATTCTCCGGGGCAGAAATCGAATGTTTCGGTGCGCGTGATTTGCGGCAGCAATTGCAGGGTATAGGTGGCGAGCGTGTCGCAATCGCCGTTTTGGCCCGGCAAAATGGCCGTCACGGTGGTCGGCTGGGTGTACGTGGAGTCGCCGATCGTCACCGAACTGCCGGCGCAGAATTGAATGGTTGTAGCCCATGTCGGATTGGGCAACAATTCCAGGGTGTAGGTGGCGAGGGTGTCGCAGTCGCCATTTTGACCCGAAATAGTGGCCGTCACGGTGGTGGGTGAAGTATAGGTGGAGTCGCCGATAGTCACTGAGCTGCCGGGACAAAACTGTATGGTAGCGCTCAGCGTAGGCGTGGGCAAAAGTTGTAAATAATAGGTTTTCACCGTGTCGCAGGCGTTGCCGGCGCCGGGCACATTTACCACGACGGTGTCCGGTGCAGTGTAACCTGCGCCGCCGATCATTACTACGTCGCCGGGGCAGGCCGACAGGTTCGAGGTAATCTGAATGGCCGAGCCGATGGTCACATTGGCCGTTGCGGTTTGGGATTGTCCGCACACGTCCGTGACGGTCACGGTATACACGCCCGATGCCGTGGCTATGATACTGGAAGTGGTTTCACCCGTACTCCATGCGTAAGAATACGGTTGGGCGCCGCCCGTGATCGAAGGATTCAGGGTGACCGGGTTATTGCTGTTGCAATTCACCACGTCTTGCAGGGAAGCCGTCAGCACAGAATTATCATTGATCAAAAACTCGACCACGCCCTGCGTGCAGGAGCAAAGGTTGTCGACGAGCAGGATGATTTTTTCCTGGCCTTCCGTGAGCCCGTCGGGCAGGATGTTGACCGGGAGGAGCACCTCATTTTGTCCGGCGGGAATCAGCACGCTCGTGGGCAGGGCCGTGTAGTCCACCCCCGAGGTGGCCGTACTCGACGGGGATACGGAGAAAGTGATCACCAGGGGCTGACTGTTGCCGCCGGTGCCGCGGCTGAATTTGATGTAGCTCTGGCCGCAGTTTTCGTAGGCGCTGGGCAGGTTGTTGGCGTACACCGGCGCAGCCGACACCGTGCCTCCGGCATTGAAGGAATTGGCTTTGAGAAAAACGGCGGAGTCCCACACGCCGTCGCCGACGTCGGCAATAGCCAGTTTGATGTGGTAGGTGGCGCAGGGGATCAGCGTGGCGCTGGCCACGAGTTTTTTCGTCCAGCCGTCCAACTGGCAATCTGGGAGGTTAGCTGCGGGCAGAAAACTGCATTGCGAAGAAAAAATATCGTTGTTGACGTACTGGTTCGAGTTGTTGACGTAGTTGACGGTGTTGATCGAAATGGGCGTGTTGCCGGCGAGCACCGCGAGGTTCTGGGTGCCGGTAATGCCGGGGCCGCTGATGAAAAAGCCGAACACGTCGTTGAACTGCGTGCCCACGTATTCGCAGTATTCCTCGGAGCCGAACACGTATTCGAACTGCACAAAGTTTGCCGAAGGCGTAAAATCGAACTCAATTTTGGACACGTCCCATTGGTTGCCGGCAGCCAGCCAGTTCAGGTCGACGTCGTCGGGTGAGTTATTGCCAAAGCCCTGGTTGGCGCTTCCGCTCGTATTGGGGCCTTCCACCACATCCGTCTGGCCGGTAGCCATCACCATGCCATCCTGGATGTTGATGCTGCTGGCGCCGTTGGTGAAGGTGCCGCGCGACAGGGCGTTACCGAAGGTGGTTACGTTGGCGACGCCGAAGCAGTTGCCTCCGATGAGCACGTTGGTGATCAGGTCTTGTCCGCTGGCGCCCGAAGTGGCCTGAATCGGCGGCACGAGCCGGTTCAGGAACTCCTGCCGGGCCGCGACGGCCTCGGCGCAGGTTTCGCATTTGACCGACAGGAAAAAAGGAATCGTGGTTTCGCCGTGCGGCGACAGGGCGCTCATCTCAAAATCGGCCTGCTCCGAAGTGGCCTTGAACCGGAGTGCCTGAGTGGACAATAACTTATAATCGGCGCCGGAACGGCCCAGCCCAGGGCCGGCAGCGAGGCTGAAAACCGCTTGCTGGCCTTCTGCCGCGCCGATCACGACGACCGTGTACACCTCTCCGGGTTGGAGATGGTGGAGGGTGATGGCCGTTCCGCCTTGCGGCGCTTCGAGGGGAAGCCGCATCCGGAATCCGTCCATTTTTACTGAAATCTGGTGTGTCGTTTGTGCGGAAAGCAGCGTGGCGCAGAGCAGGAAAATGGGGAACAGGAGTCTTAGCATAGTGGATGAGGATAGGAATGATCGCATTAGAACATCGATTTTGGGAACGTGAAAGATTAAGTCCCCCAAAATTGCTGCCCCGCGGCGGATTTTTATGCTTAAAAATTCACCCGATGTCACACAAATTGACATCGAGCGCCCTGTGCAAACCCGCCGTACCTTTGCCGCATGACCGAAGATCCTTCCTTTCTTCAAGCCTCCGCGCTCGTCCGCGGCCCTTTCGAACTCGACAACGCCCCGCCGCCGCTCACCGAGGACGAACTGCTGGCCCTGCTCTCCGAACGCATCGCCGAAATGCTGGAGCAGCGCCCCGAATACCTCATGAGCCTGCTGTACCGCCTCGACGTACTGGAGGAAAAAATCCGCCCGGCCCTGCACCCGGGCGCGCCCGAACCCGCCCCGATGGGCCTCGCCCGGCTGGTGCTCGAACGCCAGAAACAACGCGTCGCGACCAAACGCAGCGTCAAAACCGACCCGCTTGAAGGCATGGAAGAATGGCAGTGGTAGAGATGGTGGTGGGGCATGGGGTTCGTGGGACTTGATTGACGAGTGACGATTACAAGAGATTTTATCTTTTTTTATCCTTTTTGGCCGCGCGTTTACCATCTCCCCCTGCTTGGCGGGCCTCCTTTGCACTCAAAAAACGACCCAACCATGAGTGCAATCTTGTCTGCCGCCCCTTCGCGCCCCGCCCCGCTTCCCTCCAACGCTTACGACCTGCTTTTCACCCTCAGCGACACGCACCGCGACTGGATACTCGATGCATCCCGCGAACTCGAACTACCCGCCGGCGCCCTGCTCGTGGAAGAAGGCCAGGACATCGGCCATATCTCCATCCTTATTGAAGGGGTCATGCGGGTATTCCATCCCGACAACCCGCGGCAGGTGATCGCCAGCATCGGCCCCGGCCAGATCATCGGGGAAATGTCGTTCATCGAACGGCTGCCGGCTTCCGCCAGCGTCAAAGCCGTGGAGCGCTGTATGCTCCTCACGCTGCCGTTCGGCATTTTACAGGAAAAAATGGACCGCGACCAGGGTTTCAGGGCCGAGTTCAACGGCGCCTTGCTGAACAGCCTCTCCGGCCGCCTGCGCTCCCTCACGGGCAAATTGAACTCGCTTCAGCAGGCCGGAGCGCCCGACCCGCAAAACCCCGCCGCCCACGCGCCGCTGCACCGCGCCCTCGACGATTTCAAAGCCGCCATGTTTCGTTCCAACGAACTGGAAATCAAGCGCCAGGAAACGGAGTTCCGGGAAAATGCCGCCGCCGTAGCCGAAGCGTTTTCCACCGCGGTAAACGCCATACAGGAACACCTCGGCGACGATGCGCCCGGCACCCCGCAGGAAAAAGACGCCCTCGGCTACCGCGTACAACAGGAAATGGCGCCCTACGTGCTCATGTCCAATTTCCTGCAGCGCTCCTACGTGAAACCCCGCGGCTACGCCGGCGACTACCTCACTATCGCCAACGTGTACGACGACCGCGCCATCGGCAACGGCCGCACCGGCGAACTGCTCGACCGCCTGGCGCTCGAAGCCCCGGCCGTCAAAGCCGTCAAAAACCGCCGCGGACTGCTGCGCGAAGAAATCCTGCGCGCCCTCGACGCCGCGCCGGAAGGCGAGCCCCTGCGCGTCACGATCTTCGCCTGCGGCCCCGCCCGCGAACTGTTCGACGTGTACGAACAACTCGAAGACCCCAGCCGCCTCAAAGCCACCCTCATCGACATCGACCTCAAGGCCCTGGCCCATGTGATGGACGAAATGGAGCGCTTCCCCTGCAAACTGCCCATCGACCTGCACCAGGAAAACCTGATCTACCTCGCCCTGGGCCGCCGCCAGCTCAATTTGCCGCCGCAGGACCTCGTGTACTCCATCGGCCTGATCGATTATTTCAACGACCAGCTGGTCGTCAAACTGGCCGATTACGCCCACCAGATCCTGCGGCCCGGCGGCCGGCTGGTGCTCGGCAATTTCCACCCGTCCAACCCCTCCAAAGCGTTCATGGATTACGTACTCGACTGGCGCCTGCTGCACCGCTCCGAAGAGGACATGGACCGGCTGTACGAAAACTCGCGCTTTGCCAAGCCTTGCTCCGAGATTCGTTTCGAGGCGGAAGGGGTGAATTTGTTTGCGATGTGCGAGAAGTGAGGGTGAGCCTGGTGTGATTAAACACGGAGACACGGAGTGATTTTGTTTTAACTCTGTGTCTCTGTGTCTCCGTGTTTAGTCACGTTTTCCAAATATCATTCTACTAATTGCAGAATCCATCCCTGATTTTAAAAATTTAATTCTGTCAATCTCCCTCTTTCTTACCCGCAGGCTGTCGGCAGGTGGAAACTTTGCATACCTTTGCAGAAAAATTTTCCTAACTAAAATCTCCGGGAAAAATCATGCAAACCAACGGTTCCGCCACCACAAATAGCCCTCGCACCGCCCGCGAAGACCGCTACCAGCACCACGATTACTACGGTGTGGACGAGCTGCTTTCCTCCGAACACCTGCTCGCCCGAGACGCCGTGCGCGAATGGGTAAAATCGGAGGTCAGTCCCATCATTGAAGACTACGCCAACCGCGCCGAGTGCCCCACCCAGCTGTTCAAAGGCCTGGCCGAGATCGGCGCCTTCGGACCCTCGCTCCCGGCCGAATACGGCTGCGGCGGCATGGACGAGATCGCCTACGGCGTCATCATGCAGGAACTCGAACGCGGCGACTCCGGCGTGCGCTCCATGGCCTCGGTCCAGGGCTCGCTGGTCATGTACCCGATCTACAAATTCGGCTCCGAAGAACAGCGCCGCCACTACCTGCCCAAACTGGCCAGCGGCGAATTCATCGGCTGCTTCGGCCTCACCGAACCCGACCACGGCTCCAACCCCAGCGGCATGGTCACCAACGTCAGGGACGACGGCGACGCCTACATCCTCAACGGCGCCAAAATGTGGATCACCAACTCCCCCGTGGCCGACATAGCGGTTGTCTGGGCCAAACGCGAAGACGGCAAAGTGATCGGTATGATCGTGGAAAAAGGCATGAAAGGCTTCACCGCCCCCGAAATCCACGGCAAATGGAGCCTGCGCGCCTCCATCACCGGCGAACTGGTGTTCGAAGACGTGCGCGTGCCCAAAAAGAACGTGCTGCCCGGCGTGGTCGGCATGAAAGGCCCGCTCAGCTGCCTCTCCAAAGCCCGTTACGGCATCGCCTGGGGCGTCATCGGCGCCGCACTCGATTGCTACGACTCCGCCCTGCGCTATTCGAAAGAACGCGTGCAGTTTGGCCGCCCCATCGGCGGATTCCAGCTGACGCAGAAAAAACTGGCCGAAATGATCACCGAGATCACCAAAGCCCAGTTGCTCGCCTGGCGCCTCGGCACCCTGGCCAACGCAGGTAAAGCCACACCCGGCCAAATCTCCATGGCCAAACGCAACAACGTCCACATGGCCCTCGAAGTGGCCCGCGAAGCCCGCCAGATCCACGGTGGCATGGGCATCACCAACGAGTACCCTATCATGCGCCACATGATGAACCTCGAAACGGTACTGACCTACGAAGGTACCCACGACATCCACCTGCTCATCACGGGCATGGACGTGACGGGGCTGGATGCGTTTAAGTGATGAGCGATGAGTGATGAGCGATGAGTTTGCCACTGTTTACAACTATCGCTCATCACTCATAACTCATCGCTCATTACTCCAAACCCGTTATTCATCGAAAAGTAGACATGAAAAAAGGGGGAACCAGCGTTTAGAGGGGAAATTTGACTGACCCCAAAAGGGTTAAGTCCATCTTAAAGCCGGGCGGCGGGGAAATTTCGGCATGATTTTTCCTTTTCATAGAGCCAACTCGACTTTTCAAAACATCGAACACTAATATGTTTTTTGAGAAAAACTTAATCAGATGCGCTGTCATCGGCTTGCTGTGTCTGCCTCTCGGTGGAATCACGCTGGCGCAGGAAAGCGTCGTCATCAAACTCGTGAATCCCTCGTTTGAAGACCTCCCTAAATGCTGCGAAGCCCCCACGGGCTGGTACAATTGCGGTGACGCCAACGAAACCCCGCCCGATATCCAGCCGGGTACTTTCCAGGTATCCAAAGCGCCCAGCCACGGCGAAACATACGTGGGCCTTGTGGTGCGCGACAACGACACCTGGGAGGGCATCGGTCAGCGCCTCAGCCGGCCGCTCGAAGCCAACAAATGCTACGAATTCACGCTCGACGTGTGCCGTGCCGAATTGTACCTCAGTTTCAGCCGTACCACCGGCGAACAGGTGAACTACGTCACCCCGGCCAAATTGCGCATCTGGGGCGGCCAGGGCTACTGCGACAAACGCGAACTGCTTTATGAATCCGCCCTCATCACCAACAACCGCTGGCTGAGCACTACCATGCGCCTTTCGCCGAAAACGGAAGGGCTGTCTTTCCTCTTTATCGAGGCCTATTTCAAAACGCCCACGCTGTTTCCCTACAACGGTAACATCCTGATCGACAACGCTTCCGCGATCCGCGAGGTGCCCTGCGCGCAGAAACCCGCCGTGGCGGCCCTGCCCACGGCGACGCCGAAAACAGTGCCCCGCCAAACCACTCCGGCGCCCGTGAAGCAACCGGTGACCACCAAGCCGAGCACTAATCCTCCAGCCAAAAAACCGGCCCCGCCGCCGACCGTCACGACCAAAATGGAGCGGAAAAACCTGAAAAAGGGATCCATCATCCGCCTCAACAACATCTACTTCGATGCCGACAAGTACGCTATCACCGAGCGAAGCCTGCCTGCACTGGAAGAAGTGTACAACTTTCTGGCCAACAACCCCGACGTCTCCGTCGAAATAGGCGGCCACACCAACAGCCGGCCCTCCGACGATTTTGCCACTACCCTGTCGACCAACCGCGCCAAAGCAGTGGCCGAATGGCTGGTGTCCAAAGGCATCGCCTCGGAACGGGTACAATTCAAGGGCTATGGGAAAAAATATCCCATCGAAACGAATTACACCGAAGAGGGGCGTATGAAAAACCAACGTGTGGAGGTGAAAATATTGAGCATCAACGGGTGATCCCTTCGAACCGGTCGGGTCTCAATTCAAGTTGTCCCGATCCCGGATCGAAATATCATTGCGGCTGAACTGGATCAGGTTCATTTTGCGCAGTTCGTTCAGTACGGCTGTCACCGTCTGGCGGCTGGCCCCGACAAGGCTGGCAATGTCGGCCTGGGTAAGTCCATGTAGGGAGAGTCGCTCCAGTCCGGCCTGCGGATGGCGCAGCGCGGCGTTTTCCTTAATAAAATCGACAATGCGGCCCCAGACATCCTTGTTGACCATGGCCTCGCGCTGCCGTTCGGCGCGGCGCAATCGCTCGCCGAAGAAATGCAGCACCGCGGTCGTGAGGGCAAAATTGTCGCGCATGAGCGCCTGAAAATCAGCTACCCGAACCGCGAAAAAATCCACTGATTGGTTGAGTGAACGGGCGTATTCGCTGCGCCGGGACATTCCCACGAGCCCCGATTCGCCAAACATAGTGCCGGGCAATTCGATGCTGCGCACCATAGGCCGGCAATCGGGCAGGAATACCCCGAGTTTGACCGCGCCCTTGACCAGGAAGAAAAGATGGTCAGCGGGTTCGTCAGCCAGGTAAATCATGCTGTTTTTACGCACGGAGCGCCATTGGGCAACGGATTCCAATTGGGCGCGCTCGTTTTCGCGCAGGGAGGACAATAGCGGGAATTGCGGGAAAAACCGCAACATGGAAGGAACGTTCATCAGTCTGGCATCAAATTGGAGATTAAAAAATCCGACTACATCCGATCGGCGAAAATCGTGCCATCCCGGTCTTTTTCCCGGCGGGTGCGGCCCTTGGTCGGAACACCGCAAAGAAATGATTTCCCGGTGATACATTTACAGGAGACAAAACCGGCGCTTTTTTGCCGAAAATTTCCTGCCCTATGCAATTGAGCAACCGTTTGCTGGAGTACATTCTGATGCAGCGTTACCGCTGGGTTCAGCACGTGCTGTTCTGGCTCACGATGTATTTGCCGCACCTGCTGGCCCTGAGCGGCATTACAGGCGCCCACATGCCTCCGAAACTGTTCGTCGTGTACGTCACCGTGCTGGTCGTCGACACGGCGCTCGTATATTTCAACCTGTATTTCCTCATCCCCCGGTTTTTCCTGCGTCGCCGCTACTGGCAATATGCGCTGAGCACGGCTTTTCTGGTCCTCGCCAATGCCTTACTCGGCTCCGTGATGCTGACCCATGCCCTGAAGGACGGCGCCTCCTGGACGCCGAATATTCTACAGGTGGTCGACAGCGCAGTGCTCACCTTCAACCTACTGATGACGGCCGTCGGGTTCAATATTATCAAACGATTTTTGCGCAACCAGGCCCGACTGAAAGAACTGGAAACCACCGGCCTCAAAACCGAACTGGCTTATTTGAAAAACCAGATCAACCCGCATTTTTTGTTCAATGCCCTGAACAGCATCTACGTCAGCAGCCGTAAAAACCCCGCCGAAGTGTCGGAAAGCATCCTGCACCTGAGCGACCTGCTGCGCTACCAGTTGTACGACTGCGCCCAGGAAAGCGTTAACCTCGGTGATGAAATCGAATACCTGCACAATTACCTGCAGATCGATAAAATGCGGAAAAACAAGTCTTCCGTTGATTTTCAGGTGCAAGGCTCGCCCAACGGCATCAAGGTTGCGCCTTTCCTGTTCATCCCTTTTGTGGAAAATGCGCTCAAACACGGCCTCAGTCTTGACAATGAAAACCACATCCGCGTGTTTTTCGACATCAAACCCGACGAAGTGGTGTTCGAAGTAGAAAATGGCAAACCGGAGGCCCCGGTGCAACTCAACGGCCAGGGCGGCATCGGTCTGACCAATATCGGCCGACGGCTCGACCTCCTGTATGCCGGCCGCTATCACCTCGACATCCACGATCAGGAGCGGGCGTATAAAGTGCGCCTGAGCCTGAATCCGAACTGAATAGAAAGGTTGAGAAGGGTTTATAAAGTTTATAAGGGTTTATAAAAGGAGAGAGGATGCTCTCCACCTTTTTATAAACTTTATAAACCCTCATCAACCTTATCAACCTTATCAACCCATCCTCCACTATGAAATGCATCATCATTGACGACGAACCGCTGGCCCGCGAGGGTATCCGCCTCAATGCGCAGGACGTCCATTTTCTCGAAATTGTCGGAGAATTCAACCAGGCGCTGGAAGCCAACAACTTCCTGAGTGCCAACGAGGTGGACCTGATGTTCCTCGATATTGAAATGCCGGGCGTGAGCGGGCTTGATTTTTTGCGCAGCCTGAAAAAACGTCCGCTCGTGATCCTCACCACGGCCTACCCGCAATACGCCCTCGAAAGCTACGAACTCGACGCGGTGGATTATCTCGTCAAACCCATCCGGCTCGACCGGTTCATTAAAGCCGTCAACAAGGCCAAAGAATTGCACGAACTGTTGCAACTCGCGGGCCAGGCCACCGCCGTCGAAATCGCGCAGGATTACATTTACATCAAATCCGACCGCAAATACATCAAGGTCTTTTTCAAGGACATCGCCTTTATCAAAGGCATGAAAGACTACGTGCTGCTCTACGCGGGCCGTGAAAAGATCATTACGGCGATGAATATCAAGACGATACACGAGCAATTGCCGCCGTCCATTTTCGCCCGGGTGAGCAAGTCGCACATCGTCAACATCAATTTTATCCAGGCCATCGACCAGGACAGCATCCAGTTGCGCGGCGATCTTTTGGAGGAGATCCCGCTGGGCGATACCTACCGCGAGGATTTTATCAGCCGGTATGTCAAAACGAATCTGGTGCAGCGGAAGTGAACCGACACCGTCGGCTTCGAAAACCCAGGGCCAAAGCACTGGGTTTTCTGGACAAAGGGAATTTTTAAAGGAAAAATGCACATTCCCCGTCAAGTCTCCCTAAACTTGCCTGCGGCCAATCCTCAACGGCTGTTGCGCACCCATGTCGAACGTCCTCCCTTATTCCAAACTCACCGATTTTGATATTTCCCTGCTGCAAAGCGGCAAGCATTTCCGTTTGTACGAAAAAATGGGCAGCCACATCGTCGAACACGACGGTCGCAAAGGCGTCTGTTTTTCCGTGTGGGCGCCGCATGCCAAAAGCGTGGCCGTCACGGGCGATTTCAACGGCTGGAACAAAAAAAGCCATGTGCTGCTGCCCCGCTGGGACCAAAGCGGCATTTGGGAGGGCTTTATCCCCGACCTCGGCCACGGCACGGTGTATAAATACCACATCGTATCCAACAACGGCATGAAACTCGACAAGGGCGACCCCTTTGCCCGGCGTTGGGAAAAACCGCCGCACACGGCCTCCATGGAATGGCAAGCCGACTACGCCTGGAAGGATGAAAAATGGCTCGCCGCGCGCCGCCAACGCGCCGGAAAACCGCAGCCCTGGTCGGTCTACGAGGTGCACCTGGGCTCCTGGAAAAAGATCGCCGAGGACGGCAACCGCTCGCTCAACTACCGCGAACTGGCCACCGAACTCGTGCAATACGTCAAGGATATGGGCTTCACCCACGCCGAGCTGATGCCGGTGATGGAGCACCCCTTTTTCCCCAGCTGGGGCTATCAAGTGGTCGGTTATTTCGCCCCGACGAGCCGCTTCGGTGACCCCGAAGACCTCATGTTCCTGATCGACGCCTTCCACCAGGCAGGCATTGGCGTGCTGCTCGACTGGGTGCCTTCCCACTTCCCCGGCGACATCCACGGATTGTATCTTTTCGACGGAACGCACCTCTACGAGTACGCCGACATGCGCCGCGGGTACCACCCCGACTGGAACAGCTACGTGTTCGACTATGGCCGCAACGAAGTGCGCTCCTTCCTGATTTCCAACGCTTTATTTTGGCTCGACCAATACCACGCCGACGGATACCGGGTGGATGCCGTCGCTTCGATGCTGATGCACGACTACTCGCGGAAAGAAGGCGAATGGATCCCGAACATCTACGGCGGCCCTGAAAATCTGGAGGCTATCTCTTTCCTCCGCGATTTCAACGACGCGGTGTACCACAATTTTCCGGGAGTGGAGACCATTGCCGAGGAAAGCACGGCCTTTCCGGGCGTCACCAAACCCACTTTCGAAGGCGGACTCGGTTTCGGCCAAAAATGGATGATGGGCTGGATGCACGACTCGCTCAATTATTTCAAACGCCCGCCGGTGTTTCGCCGCTGGCACCAGAACGACATCACTTTTTCCTTCGTCTACGCCTGGTCGGAGCGTTTTATGTTGCCGCTGAGCCACGACGAAGTCGTGCACATGAAGGCTTCCATGTTGTACAAAATGCCCGGCGACGAGTGGCAAAAATTTGCCAACCTGCGCGCCCTGTACGGCTTCCAGTGGATGCACCCGGGCACCCATCTGCTCTTCATGGGCGGAGAATTCGGACAAACGACCGAATGGAGCCACGACCGTGGCCTCGTGTGGGAACTCCTGCAATTCGACTACCATAAAAATTGCCAAAACTGGATCAGGGCCCTCAATGAGTTATACACCAGCCGTCCGGCGCTCTGGCAGTTGTCGTTTTCCACCGAAGGCTTTGCCTGGATCGGCGGCGATGATACTGAAAACTGCGTGGTGGCATTTCTCCGCAAAGGCCGCCCGGAAGACCCCGTGCTGCTCGTCGTTTGTCATTTCAACGCCAACGTTTTACCCGACTACACCCTGGGCGTGCCCTATGCCGGCACCTGGCGCGAGGTGCTCAACAGCGACGATCCGAAATTCAGCGGCAGCGGTGTGGTGAATGGCGATTTGAAAGCGGCTAAAAAGCCTTCGCACGGGCATCCTCAGTCGATTTCTATTCGACTGGCGCCACTGGCGGTGCAGATTTTTGAAGGGGTGGATGTGCCAAAGACCGTGAAAAAGCCGAAAAAAAAGTAGCGGTTGCGGTCTGGTAGCCCGGAATTTATTCCGGGCTACCAGCACTCACCACCCCGGCAAAATATTCAGCCCCCACACCCCCTGCCGCACATCCTTCGGCGCCGAAATCGGATAAGCCCAGTAAGGCTCCAGAACCAGGGCCCCGAACAGGTTGACCCGCAGGGAAACACCCGTCGACAGGAGGGGTTTGTGCTGCACGAAGAAGGGGCTTTCTCCCGTCGATTTCAGGTCGCTGAATTCAAAAAAGCCCAATCCCGCATCGAAAAACAAGTTCAGGTCGGTCAACAGGAAATTGATCGGAACCAGTGCCAGTTGCCGCGGACCGGTGAAAGGCAGGCGGATTTCGGCGTTTGCGATGGCGATTTTGCTGCCGGCCATTTGCTCCACCAGTTCGGGAGCGCTGTTGTAGAGGAAACTGTTGGTGTAGCCCCGCACAAAAAACGGGTTGCCTGCAAACAGCGGGTACACCTCGTCGGTATTGTTGGCATTGCCGCCAAAACGACCGTAACCGATGCCGCGCAGGGCGAAAGTGACGGGTTTGACATAAAAATACCGGCGGCCATCGAGCAGCAGCGCGGAGAAATTGTAGGCGCCGAAATACTGTTCCACTCCGATCCTGTAGCGCCAGCCCTGCAGGGGCGCCGTGCCGCCGAAATACGAGTTGTCGCCCACGTAAGCCGCGTTGATGCTGGCCAGGTTGAGGCCGGGCGCCGAGGGCAGCCGCTTGCGTTCCTGTCCGTCGGTGTAGCCGTAGGGATTGATGTAGTAGAGGTAGTAATCGACCCGTTCGTGGTAGAGTTCGAAAGAGGCGCCTAGCTCGACCCTTTTGGTCACCGAAAACGGATAAAAGATCAGTCCGCCGATGCGCTCCTGGAAGAGGCGTTGCAGGATCAGGCTGTCTTTCCAGCCGAAATACGGGCTGCCGTCGCTGAGGGTGATATCGTGCGGGTACAAGCTGTCATCCTGGTAATAGGCTCCTGAGCGGTAGGGGATGTGCGACACGTTCAGGCCCCAGCCGATGCGGTTTTTGCTGTTGATGTACGATAGCTGACCGGCTATGTCGGTGATCTCGCCGTTGAGGGCGAGGCCCGCGTAGAGCTGGTTATTGCCCAGAATGTCGCCGAAGAGCATGTCCACGCCGCCGGCCAGGCCGCTGGCTGCACCGAAGCTGCTGTTGCCGGTGGTCACTCCGACGCCCGCGCCGCCGCCAATGTATTCGAGGTTGAATTTGCCTTTATACGGGACGGTTTTGGTGGTGGTATTGGTCAAATATTCCTTTTCGGTAAGGTCCATCGTACGCAGGCCGGTGTTCACCAGGTCGCGTTGACGGGGGTTGAACGGCGGCAGGCTGGCGGGCACCATGTCGACCTTTTGCGGGTCCACTTCCACGGGTTTGAAATCGGCTGATTTGGCCTGGTAGATGCTGTATTCGCCGTGGTTGTAATAGGTGTACAGGATGCGGTCGCGGTCTTCGGCCACCGTCAGCGCGGGCGAATACGGCGTGATGCCGGTGATGCCGGTGAGCAGACTGGTCATCTGAAACACCTTTTTCGTGGCGCGTTCGTAGCGGTACAGGTTGCGGAAGCCGTCGCGGTCGCTGAGGAAAAGCAGGTCGCCGTTTTTGTCAAACTGGGGGTTCATGTTGTCGGCGCCGGGGAAAAAATCGAGTTGTTCCACCTGCCCGCTGGCCATGTCCATCACGGCCAGGTTCATCGTGAACGTGCCGTTGGAGCGGCCGCGCTGGAGGCTGAGGGCGTCAGTGGAGAAAGCCAGCTGGGAGCCGTCGGCATTCCAGGTCGGCAGAATTTCAGCGGCGCGGTCGTTGGTGAGCCGGCGCACCTTGCGGGTTTTCAGGTCGAGGGCGTAGAGATCGGTCTGGCCTTCCACGAGGCCACTGACCACGATGGTTTTGCCGTCGGGGCTCCATGCGGGATTGGAAAACGCCGGCACGCCGTCCAGTTTGATTTTATCGACGGCTTTGCCTTTAAAAATGTCCTGGATGACCAGCACGCTTTGGCCTTTTTCGTACACGTCGTAGGCAAAACGCTGGTCGTTGGGCGACCAGCTGCCCGCGCTTTCGATGTAGTTGAATTGGTCGATGTGGCCGTCGTTGGCGGCGCTGGCGACTTTTTTCAGAATTTTACCTGTGCGGGCGTCCGCCAGGAAGAGGTCGGTGGTGAACAGGTTTTTTTCCGACAAAAAGATCACGTATTTGCCATTGGGGCTGAGCACCGGGCAAATATTGAGTTTGCCGGCGTTGTCGTCGGAAAGCAGTTTTTTGCCCACGAGGGCGTCTTTCTGGCCCTTGGTGACCCAGCGTCCGTAGTGCGATTTGAGGGCATTGCGCCAGTCGGCCGAAAGGGAATCGGGCGTGGTGAACAAGGTGATTTTGATCGCCGGTTCGAGGCCGTATTTGGCCGTGTTCATGAACAGCGGACGGATGGCCTCGTCGCCGTAGGTGCCGGCGATGTAGGCCCAGAACGCCTGCCCCCAGCGGTAGGGGAAGTATTTGTAGCTGTCGAGTTTTCGCAGGGAAGGGATGTCGTCGTTCAGTACGGCGTCGCGCATCCAGAGGGCCGTGTGGGAGTCGATCCGGCCGATGGACAGGTATTCGGCGAGGCCTTCGACCATCCAGAGGGGCAGGTTCTGGAGGTTGCGGAGGCTGGTGGAGTCGCCGTTGATGATCATGTGGTACTGGAAGGCGTGCACCAGTTCGTGGCCCATCACGTGGTGGGTTTGCTGGTTGGTCATGGCGATGGGGAACACGACGCGGTTGCGCAGGCCTTCGGTGACGCCGCCCGTGCCCACGCTGATATCGCCCTGGATGACGTTGGTCTGCTGGAAACCCGCGTGGTCGTTGTACAGTACGATGGGGTTTTTATCCGTAAACGTGTCGCGCAGCACGGCCTGGTGCATGGTATACCAGAGTTCGGCGTCGGCGGCGAGGCGTTTCAGCACCTCGGGGTTGTTGAGGTATTCGTAAATCTCGAAATGCTCGGTTTGCACGACCTTAAAATCGAGGTCCTGGTACCGGGGTTTGTTGCGGCCGAAATACTGAGCTGACACCGTGGCAGAAGCGAGCAGGCTGAACAGGAGGACAAGAAAAAGGCTGCGTTTCATGGTATGGAACTATTTGATTGGTCTGTAACAAAGTTCGGGTCTTCAACCAGGCATAGACGCCAGATACAACAAAAACAACTGCAAACATTTTGTGAAAACGCGTTAGCGTTGCGTTAAAACCTTCCTAAACATAAAGAGTTGTTTCATTTCTGACACATCTCTGACCAATAACATCGTGCCGTTGAACTTTCTCTCCTCCTTTTTGCGCGCCGCGTGGATCGGGCTCTGCGCACTGGCCATGCTGGAACAGACCTGTCTGCTCTTCGGCTTGCCGCCGGCATCGTGGTATTTGGCGGGCTTCGTGTTCGGGGGGGCGGTGTTTGGGTACCATTTTACCCAACCTGATCCGCTGCGCCGCGTGCTGGCGTGGGCGCTGTTTTTACTCGCTGCGGTCTGTTTTTGGAAAATGCCGGTGTTTGCACGTTGGGTAGCGCTGGTGCCGCTGGCGGTCTGGGGCGTGTACTACGGTTTTCGGCGACCCGGAAATGCGGGTTTGCGGGCCCGGCCGGCGCTTAAACCGCTGGCCATAGCCGTGGCCTGGGCCTGGGTCACGGTGCTGCTGCCGCTGGAAGCCGGCCAATGGGCGGCGGCAATGGTGTTGTTCGTTGGGCGTTCGGCTTTCATTTTCGCTTTGGCGCTGGCCTACGACCTGGTCGACCTGGAGTACGACCGCCGCTTCGGGCTCGACACCCTGGCGCTGCGGCGGGGCACAAGCGGCACCTTCAAATTGATCGACCGGGCGCTGATGCTGTCCGGCGCCTGTGTGGTGCTTAATTTTTTATGGCGCCACTACACCCTTGAAGCGACCATCGGGCTGCTGTTGTCGCTCGCAGGCTCCGCGGTACTCCTGCGATGGGTGTTGCAGCGGATAATAACGGCACATCAGAAATATTGGATCGACGGACTGATGGTGCTGCAGTATGGGTTGGTGTATTGGGCAATGAAGGGTTTATAAGGGTTGATAAGGGTTGATAAGGTTTATAAAAGGGCAGCTGGCGATTTATTAAAAATTGACTGTTTAATAATTGTCCCAATTTGGATTATACTATTGACAAATAGAATATTGGCGCAACTTTACCTCAAAATCAAACCTCATGTTGCACGATCCCCAAATCATGCTGGCATTTATTGCCGGCTATTCCCTTCAGGACATTTTTACGGCCATTATCAAAAACCTGCCCACGCTCGCCTGGGTGCTGCTGGTGCCGTACATGCTTTTTAAAAACGCTCAGGGCCGCGAGTTGCTCACGGGCATGTTCGACGAGGCCGACAAGTTTACGGGCATCCGCGCCGCGGCCATTCTGCCCTTGTTTCACCTGATTGTGCTGGCTTTGTATTACGTGCCGACAGCGATTTTTCCGGACGCGGCCATGGAACAGGTGGAACGGCTCCGGCCGGTCACCAAGGAACTGGCTCCGGCCGTGATTGCCTGTTCGATCCCCATGATTTTTTTTGCGGTGACCCTGTATATTGTTCAGTTGAAGCGTTTTAAACGCTGGTGGACCCTGGCCCCGATGGCAGCCTTGCTGGCGCTCTCCGTTTGGGGCGCCCTGCAGATGCTGAAGGGTCCGCGATTCTCGCTTTGGGTGCTCGATCTGATGGTGGTCGCCAATATGCTGCTGGCTTTTGCCCTGCTGTACGCCGTTCAAAAAATCAATCTGCGCCGGCGTGGCCGCAACCGTCCGCCGATCGGCGCTTTCTGGAACTACCTTTTTATCGGGCTGTGCCTGAGCGTGCAAATGGTGCTGATCGCCGGTTCCGTGCGGGAGTCTGAATGGCTGTTTTACAACAATATCGGGCTGTACAACACGCATTATCTCATCATGCTGATCACGACCGTTGTGCTTATCGTGGCAGCGGCCTGGGCGCCCAATCTGCAGCCTTTGTCGCCCACCTTCGTGCTCCTGGGCATCACCTTGTTTTATCTCTTACTGGGCGATCTGCTCAGTGCGGCCTACCTGTTGCTGCCGTCGACACCCAAAATGATCCTGACCGGCGTGCTGGCGGCGTTCAGCTACTTCATGTTTTTTCATAAATCCCGTATTCACGATATGCGTCTTTGGCCCACCAAGTTGCTATCGGATGTACGCGTCGGTCTCGACGAATACTTCGAAGCCTGGTGGCAGACCAACATTGTTCCGGATCTCGGCAAAGCGCGGAAAATCCCGATTTTTCTGATGGGCGCCCAGGGTGGCGGCAGCCGCGCGGGATACTGGACGAGCCAGCTGGTCAATCGCCTCAACCTGGCGACCGACGGGAAATTCCGCAAGCGCCTGTTTGCCGTCAGCTCCGCCTCGGGGGGCTCTTCAGGCTTTGGCGCGACGCTGGGCATGTGGCGTTTTCTCGACGACCACCCCACGCTGACGGAAGCCCAGAAAAAGGCGATTCAGGAAGGTTTTGCCGCAAAAATGTACCAACGGAATTACCTGAGCGGCGCGTTTTACCAATTGTTCATCGGTGAAATCGGCGTGCGGATCAGCTGGTTTTTTAACCGGAACAATAAAAACCGCAACTACACGCACCGCATGGACGAGTGTGTGGCTTTTGGAGAAGCGATTCAGCAGGGCCTGAACGTGGGCGTTCCCCCCAAACGCAAACCCTTTTTTGCGGAAGTCAGCGCCCGTATCGCTACTTTTTTCAAAAACGGCTACGTTGATCCCATCGCGCGGGCGGGCAACCAGGACATCCCGAACTATCCCATCCAGCCCTATCTCAGCTATTGGTACAACGACGACCGCGGTGTAAAAGCCAAACTGCCGCTCTATTTTCCGATCACGATGAACATCCAAAGCGGTCGCTCCGGCTTCTCCAGTCCGGTCAAAATGGACCCCTCCCTGTTTGTCGACGCCATCGACATCCTGGCCGAAGCCGAAAAAACACAGGACCCCAAACGGGGTCTGGGATCCGTATCGATGGTGGGAGCCAGTCAGCTCAGCCAGCTCTTTCCACTGATGAATGCCTACACCTACATTCCCGGCTGCGGCAATTTTATCGACGGCGGATTGTTTGAAAATCAGGGATTTACGCTCATGTCGCGCCTGTACGACTGGCTGGACAAAAAAATCAAAACCCTGCCCGACGACGTCAGGAGCAAGGTGGAAATTCACTTTCTCTCGGTCGTCAACGGCAGTATTCGCCCCGACACCGGCGCAGGGCCGGCTCCTGAAAAGGTAAAACGCATTTCTCAAATGAAGGCCGTCATGCGGGCGGTCAGCTCTTCCGGCATCTCCGGCCGCACCACCTGGTGGGGCGACCACGTACGCGGCCTGCTGCCTCCGGGGCATTTCCGCGAAATCGTCCTGCAATACCCCAATTTCCCGGCCGACGAAAGCCGCCGGGTGCCGCTCGGCCGCTGGTTGTCCAGTGGCACCATCGGCGTGATGCACGATCGCCTCGAAAGCAAAGGCTCGCCGTTGGTGCCGCAATGGCAGGAAGTGGCGGATATGGTGAAGTAGGTTTTGGGATAGGATCGACATGACTTGTACTGTCCTAAAATAAAAACGAGCGCCTTTTTATCGAAAAGAGGCGCTCGTAGCATTTTTACAAAGGTAAATCTCAGTTGATGATCTTTACATCGAATTGCCCGTTTTTGAATTGCACGACTTCCGGAAACCCATTTTCAAGATAAGAATCACCTATTCTGAAGCGAATATTAAAACGCCCTTTGACCGATTCCGTGGCAGGGTTGATTTCGGTGATCTCGATCCAGTTGCCAAAGAAAGGGTAGGTATCATCCGGTTCGTAGGAAGCGCCAAATACATCTCCATCGGAGACCCAGCGGGTGTATATTGCTTGCGGTTCGCCGATATTTTTGTTTTTTGTAAATATTAAATACCGTCCAATTTGTAGTGGTATATAAAGAAAAGTTAGAGACTCTCTTTGTTGACCAAATTCATCATACGTAGATGCTTTTACAGCAATTTTATTACAACAAAATGTCGAGTCCCGATAGCCCGTTCCACTGGCATTCCAATCACCAGAATGGCTGTTGGATGCTAGTTTGGTAGCAACTACGGTTCCATTTTGCTGTGAACCCGGTAAAAAAATCTCGACCTCGTTTTTCTCTTTTCGGCAAGAGGCCAGCATCAGTAACAGCAGGGCCAAAACACGGGTAGGTTTCATAGCATGACTCATTTTTGGATGATTAGCTTTTGGAAACTCGCAGTGTTTCGGCCTACAAATCTTAGAAAGTAGGGCCCGTTAGACAAGCCGGAGATGTCTAATTGAACTTGTTTTTGCCCTTCGATATTCCTCTCAAGAACTTCCAAGCCCTGTTGATCGAATACTCGCAGGGATAAAATATTTGCTACCGAGTGTTCAAAGTCAAGGGTAATGAGGTCGCTGGCGGGATTTGGCAAGACAAGTACATCATCAGATTGTCCCATTTTCTGTTTTATAGCAACCGCTCCCGATCGCTCTTGCGCACAATGGTTGCACAAGGCCGTCCAAATTTTGAAATCAGCGCGCGCTTCCACATGGTCATAACTGGAAACGATCACATGCAACCAAAATGCGGGACAATTAAATACTTGGTTCACCTCAACGCTTGATCCGGAACCTAAATAATTGCTCATATTCAGAATTCCATCCGGGCTCCAGTACCATGCATAGGTGTATGGCGCCACCCCCGGCTGACCGGTAGCGGGAGGGATGACGTTTGCTGTCCAGGTATTACTACCTGTGATTACGCCGGTGGGAAGGCATAACACCGGAACCCCAGAGATAATTACGCCCAATTCGGGGGCAGGCTGATTGGATGCAACCGCGCAGAAAGCAGACTGTATTATTCTAGCATTATCCCTTTCATCCGTAATGCCGGTAGAGACCCCGTCAAATTCGATATCCGGGTTGGAATAACGCAATATCCTGGCGTCGAAATCATCGTGTTCGGTAGCAGCCGTTAGTGCCATGATGGTTGGTCTCAGTGTTGGACCACCCAAGTCCAGTCGGTGCCCATGAGCACAATCTTCTTCATTCCCACTGGCTTGACCGGGATCATGATCGCAGCCAAACAGGTGCGCAATTTCATGTGCAAAAGTGAAACGCGGTTCGATGAGAAACGGAACCTCTACAATGCAGTACTTCTCATTATCAGTAGGGTCCATTGAATTTGCCGCTCCTGCATTATCAAAATCTTCTTTTGTCAACATTACAACAACATCGGCTCTGTATTGAAATTTCAAACTGCCCGACTGCTCTTGTTCAAAAATCAGATTCTCCAAATTATTGTCAATGCTAAACGGATTGAGCGGAACATCAGGCGTATAATCCCATTCTATATGAATGCGCACTCTTTTCCCTGGTATTCCACTCAAAACGAAAGCCGAGTTGGTGTAATTTGCTCCTAGCCAGACATAAAACTGCTTGAAAGTTCCATAATTATCATCCAACCAAGTATTTGCCTCGGAGGTTACGAGAATCAAAACATCGAGGATCGCTGCGCCACAATCTTCCTCTTCGCAATAGAGTGTTGCGCTTTCGCTTTTATCACCACCACCCGCGCAGCCTGTCTCCGAATAGGCCGTCATATCGTGTTTTACGATAATGACCAGGTTGCCGCCAAGTGGATGAATGGAATAATAATCTGTGCCGAGGTCAATAAAACCGCCTTTGCCAGTACTGTCAGAGTAAAGTACGAAATCACCTTGATCGCCATCTATTTTGCCAGCCCAGACGTATTCCACATCATTTTTATATTCGACATGCTCTGCATAAAACGTGTAGACGGTAGCGCCAAATCCAGGTATACTGAATTCCAAAAAACCATTGTCTTGAATGTCAGCAAGGTCGCCAATCTCTGCATATTCAATTCCATCTTGGTGCGGCAAATTCTCAGCATAATCGATAATTTTCTCTTGTGGCGTCGTTAATTCCAATGTCTCTGGATCAACCTCTGAAAACAATTCCACCTGAGCAAAAAGCATTGGTGAATTCAAAAGAATGAAACAGACTACTGTCAGGCGTAAAATGGTCCTAAACGGGGGGGGGAAATAGAAGTTTTTCATGTGGTAAATGAATTTAATGAAGCGAAAACGTTTGCCTCATGCGCAAAGTGAGGTACCTATTGCGCTTACAATATTAATGATAAAAAAATACACCTAAAAGTTGCTTATTAAAATTTAACAAACGGAAATACTTATCACCGCACGATCGTCACATCCCCTTTATCCTTGATCACCATCACCCTTCCACAGTAATCCACCGTGGCTTCCAGGTACCAGACGTACACGCCCGGCTGCATGTCGCGGGTGCGGAACAGGCTTTCCCAGCCCGCATCGGGCGAGGGCGCTTCCCACATCCAGTTGCCCCAGCGGTCGTACAAACGGAACACGTAATGCTGTACCACGAGGCCTGTTGGGAAGAAGGGTTTGAACAAGGCGTTGTCGGGATTCTCGGCCGAGGGCGCCACAACATTGGGCACGTACACGAGCGAAGCGCCGCCAATGTCGGCCCAGTTGACCACCGCTTCGGCACGTTCGGTACCGCAGCGGTTCGTGATTTCCACCCACACCGGACCGGCCTGATTGACCGTAATAAACCGTGTGTGCTCACCCGTCGACCAGGTAAACAGCACACCCGTGGAGTCGCCGGAAAGGATCGGGGCGAGCCGCACGCCCGAGCTGTCGCAGGCCAGAATACCGTTGGCTAAGCTGATCTGAAGGGGCTCGTAGGCATCCACAACGGTGTCGCGTTCGAACACGCAGCCGTTGGCGTCCTGCAGGTAAACGGTGTAATCGCCCGGCGCCAAACCCTCGAAACTTGACTCATTTTGGAAAATAGAACCGTCCAGTGAATAATTGAACGGCGGCGTTCCGCCCGTCAGACCCACAGCCGTCAGTGAGCCGGATGTTGTGTCCGGGCAGGAACTCGACACCGCGAGGGCAAAACTGGCGTCGGGATACGCCTGCGTGTTCACGGTCACGGTAGAGTCGCAGCCCAACTGGTTTTGCAGGATGAAAGCCAGCGTATCGCCGCCTGTCATCGTGACACCGCCGTATTCAAATACCTCGCCGGGGCACAAGGGCACCTCGAGGGTACTGGCCGACACCGGCAGGGCGGCAACGGTAATCGTGACGATTGAATCACAACCCAGATAATTGGTCAATAATAACTGGGCGGTATCTCCCGCCGGAATCAGGGTGCCGTTAAAATTAAAACTCTCTCCGGGACAGATTTGAGCGCTGAATTTAAAGGTGGAGCTCGGCCAAACCGCCACGTTGACCGTGACCACAGAGTCGCAGCCGAGAGCATTCGTCAGCGTAATTTGCTGGCTTTGTCCGGCGGGGATCAAAGTGCCATTGAAATCGTAAGACTCGCCGGCGCAGGCCCCCGTATTCAGCGTCGAGCTGGAAGGAGGCGCCACAGCCACATTGACCGTGACCACAGAGTCGCAGCCGAGATAATTGGTCAAAATGAATTGCTGGCTTTGCCCGGCAGGAATGAGCGTTCCGTTGTAATCGAACGTGTTGCCGGCACAGGCGCTGGCATTCACCGTTGCCATGGATATTGGAGATGTGGCAACATTGACGGTGACAATGGAGTCGCAGCCGAGGAAATTGGTCAGGGTGAATTGCTGGCTTTGCCCGGCGGGAATAAGCGTTCCGTTGTAGTCGAAAGAGCTGCCCGGGCAGGCGCTGGCGTTCACGGTTGCCATCGATATTGGAGATGTGGCCACATTGACCGTGACGACGGAGTCGCAGCCGAGGAAATTGGTCAGGGTGAATTGCTGGCTTTGCCCGGCTGGAATAAGCGTTCCGTTGTAGTCGAAAGAGCTGCCCGGGCAGGCACTGGCGTTCACGGTTCCAGTAGAGGTAGGCAGCGTGGCCACATTGACGGTGACCACGGAGTCGCAGCCGAGGAAATTGGTCAGGGTGAATTGCTGGCTTTGCCCTGCTGGAACGAGCGTTCCGTTGTAGTCGAAAGAGCTGCCGGGGCAGGCGCTGGCGTTCACGGTTCCGGTGGAGGTAGGCAGTGTGGCCACATTGACGGTGACAATGGAGTCGCAGCCTAGGAAATTGGTCAGGATGAATTGCTGGCTTTGCCCGGCCGGGATAAGTGTTCCATTGTAATCAAAAGAGCTGCCTGAGCAGGCGCTCGCATTCACCGTAGCAGCAGAGGCCATTAGCACGCCCACATTCACCGTCACGGTCGAATCACAACCCGCGGGCGTGACAAACTGGAACGATTGACTGGCGCCAGCCGCAATCGCCGTGCCGTTGTAAAGGGCCGATCCTCCTGAACAGGCATTGAGTTGAACCGTGTCAAACACAGCCGTTGCGCAGAAAGGACTGATCAGCAAATCGGCATTGACCTGCACGCCACAGCCCTGCAGCAGGGTCGAATCCTGCCCGATCACGATGTTCCAGCCGGCCGGCAACAATGCCGTGTCGAGGGCGACGGAATAATCGGTCGAAGGGATGCCCGCAAAAGCAAAATCACCTCCGCTGTTCGATTGCGCATTGTCCACTGTGACGCCGTTTTGCCACAAATTGACGGCAATGCCCGACACCAGCGTGTCGCCCGCGTCGATCATCCCGTTGCCGTTCACGTCCGACCAGACTTGGCCGAGGATGTCGCCGAAGCCGTTGAACAGATCGAGCACCAGGTCGCCGCTTTGGGCCGAACAGCCGTAAATGTCCGTGAGCTGCGCCCAATACGTGCCGCTTTGCGTCGCCACGAAATCGGAAGTGGTGGCCCCGGGAATCGGCGCGCCGTTGAAATACCATTGCCAGCCAATTACACTGGGCATCGGCGGCAGACAAAGCGTATCCGGATTGCAGCGCGTATGACAACCGCTGGGAATGGCCTCGTCGGGCGGTCCCGGCAGCACGGTCACGACGTTGCTTTGGCCCTCACAGCCGAATTCATTGACGACCTGGACAAAATAGCTGCCGCCTTCATCTACCACGAGGCTCGACCCGGTAGCGCCGGTATTCCAGGCAATCTGCCAGTTGGCCGGCGTGGGACCGTTGTAGCTCAGGGTTGTGGCGCCCGCGCAGAAGCCGGCGGAGGATACAAAAAAGCCGCTCGGCACCGGATGGACCTCCACCGTGAAGGGCTGCCCCACGGAGGTACAGCCCGTAGTGACATCCGTAACGGTTATGGTAAAAATGTGCGTTCCTACGCTCAGCAGGTTGCCGTGGCCTTGCGAAAAGATGTTTTGGTTGCCGTTCACGCTGTTCGACCAGGTGTAGGTGTAATTGCCTGTACCAAAAGCCTGCAAGGTCACGTCGTCGCCCGCGCAGGCGCTCAACGTCGGGTACGATACGCCGATGATCTGTCCTAAATCATTGGTCAGCAGGGCTTTAATCGTGGCGTCGGGGCCGGCCGTCACGTTCACAACCACCGGCGGCGGTGCGAAGGTGCAGCCATTGGCATCGGTCAGGGTGACGGAATAAGCGCCTTCTTCCGTTGCGATAAAGGTCGGTGTCGTGGTCGTACTGTCGGACCACAGGTAGCTCGCTGCGCCGCCCGGGGCCGTCAGGATGACCGATGCGCCTTCGCAGAAAGGCGCCGGCACCGCCGGGGTGATATTGCCGCTCAAACTGTTGGCAGAAATAGTGACGCTTTGGCTAAAAGTCGTGGTACAACCGAAGGCGTTGGTCGCTGTGGCCGTGACGCTGTAATTACCCGGCAAATTATAATGATGAAATGCCGTGACGCCGCCGGCCGTATTGGCTGCTCCGCTGCCGGGGTCGCCAAAATTCCAGTTCAGCTCGTTCACGTCGGCTCCGACCGTGGCGGTAAATTCCGTGGCGTCGCCCGCACAGGCTATTGCCGGCTGAACAAAAGACACCGCCGGGCCGGATTCAATCGTCACCGTTTCGGCGCCCGAAGAAGTGCAGCCGCTGAGGGCGGTAATGGTGAGGGTGACCGTATAATTTCCGCCCGCGCCAAACACGTGCGTAGCATTCCGGATGATGGAACTGTTGCCCGCTCCGCTGCCGGGGTCGCCGAAATTCCATTGCCAGCCGCTGATGTTGCTGCCGGGTAAAAAAGTGCTGATGTCCTGAAATGCCGTCGCCTGGCCCGGACATTCGGGCAAGGGGTCAAATGCCGCCACGGCTTCCACGTCTACCGAATCAACCAGCCTGCATTGGCCGCCGCTTTGCAGTTGTGCGATTAAAACGGTCACGTATTCGCCCGCATTCGGGAAAACAAAAGGCACATTATCGCCCATTACGGTGCCGAAAATGGCAGCACCCGACTGCGCAAAAGTCCATTGGCCCGAGCCGGCCAGGTAATCGAAGCCACCGGCGATGAACTGGAAGGAATCGCATTGCGGCGTAGGACTGATCGCCAGCGTGACGGCCCCGGGCGGACAAGGCGGAATGCCGCCTCCCGGAATACCGCCGCCGCCGCCACCGCCGCCGCAATCCTGTACGATGGAAATAGGGCCGGCCGTGGCCGTGCAACCGAACTGGTTGGTCGCCTGGGCGGTGTACGTGCCGTACTGGTTGGTCGTATAACTGCTCGAATTTACCCCCAGCGCCGTGCCGTTCCGGAACCATTCATACTGGTAATCGCCGTCGGCAGTCGTGAGCGCCTGCATGGTCACAAACAAGGAGTTGTTGCAAAAAGCGGTCGGGTCGTTGGTGCTGATGGTGAAATTGGGAGCGGGTAAATCATTGATATTGAAGATGTTGCTGCCTGTGCAGCCGTTGGCGTCGCTGACTTCAATGGAATAGGCGCCGGGCCCCACAGTGATCGACGGCATACTGCCGATAGCGGCTCCGCTGGCGTCTTCCCAGGCATAGGTGGCGAAGCTGGCGGTCGTTTGTACCAGGGCTGTCGCGCCGCTGCACAGGCCGGCGGGGCTGTTCACCTGCGGATTGGGCAAGCCGTTTACCGTGACCGGAAAATTGGCCGTTTGTCCGCACACGTCCACCGTGACGTTGTGGTTGCCTGCCGTATTCCAGAAAATTTGCACCGTACTGGTTCCTTGTCCGGAAACGATCGTGCCGGCGTCTGCCGGCGTTGTCAGCCATTGATAATCAACATTATCCAAAGCCGGAACGCTGTACGTGCCGGTCGAATTGACGCATACGGCGGTGGCGCCCGAGAGGCTCACGTTGCCCACCGCGACCACGTCGAGCCGCACGGTGTCGGAAATGCAGCCCAGTCCGTCGGTCGAGACCTGCTGGGCCGTGAGCGAGTAAGGGCCGCTGGCATTCCAGGTGACCACCAGGTTTTCGCCGTTGGCGGTGGTGGGAGCGCCCGGGCCGTTTTGGATGGTCCACAGCACGTTGCCCAGCGGCGTGACGCCGGTGGCCGTATAGGTGACCGGATCTCCAGGGCACATCAAGGCGGGACCATCGATGCCTGTAGGTTCATCGGGCCCGGCCGGGACGTTGACGACCCATTCGGCCTGTGTGGAACAGGTCAGTGCGGGGTTGGTGGGGATAGCCAGCAAGCGGTAGCGCCCGGGGCTGTTGGCGAAACTGACGTTGGCCGTGGCGGTATTGTTGCCCGTCCAGACGATGCTGCCGTCGGGAGCCGTCATGGTCCAGTCGCAATTGAGGTTTTGCAGGTTGGAGACCAGTTTTGCGGTAAAAACAGCCGAAGACCCTTCGCATTTTTCCACGGGGCCGGTGATGATGAATGGCGAAACGATCTGGACCGGAATAGAGTCCCGGCCGCCGCAACCCAGGTAGCAATTGTCGTAAACAACTGACAACCAATGTGTAAAGTTGGGGTTCGGAAAATTTTGCCAATTGATCGTGACATGGTTGGTGCCCTGCCCGCTCGTGATAGTGCCGCCCGAGGAAAGCGTCCACACGAAATTGGTACCGCCGAACGGTTCGATGTAGTAGATGCTCTGGTCGTCGGGGCAAACCCGTTCGGGGCCGGTGATTTCTGCATTGTCCGACAAAACTGGCACGTGTGTGACGGACGGCAGCGGGCAGGCCGAGCCTGCGCAGGCGGGTGTAAAGAGGGTCACTACACCGTCGGGGCCATCATTCCATTGGACGGTTACGTTGTTGTCGCCGGAGCTGCCGCCGCCCAGCACGGCGCCGTTGGGCGATACGGTCCAGACATAGTTGGCGCAGGCGGTCGAGGCTGTGTAAGTCACCGTTTCGCCCGAACAAACCGTCCCGACACAATCGAGCAGCGGCGCGTCGGCATCGAGCACTTCGATGCTGGCTTTGAGCGTGTCGGCGCAGAGGCAGGCGCTGCGGGCGATCAGCGTGACTTCGTAGGTGCCCGGATTGAGGTAGGTATGCTGCGGTTCGGCGGCGGCGGAGGGCTGGCTCCCGTCGCCGAAATGCCACTCAAAGCCGTCGGCATTGAGGCTTTGGTTGTCGAACCAGACCGTTTGCCCCTTGCAAATTTGCAAAGGCGCGGGTGGGCCGGCTGCTGCCGGGTCGGTGCTGAAAGCCGCCACCGGTTCTTCTACTATGGTGACGCATTTCTGGTTTTCCGTAGCACACAAGGTGGTAGGGCCGCCAGGAGCGCTTTTGACGTATATATTGCCGGTGCCGGGCCCGCCCCAGGTCACCGTCACAGAATTGCCCAGCGGCGGATTCACGGTATAACTCTGCGCGCCGCTGACCTGCCAAACCACCTGCTGCTGTCCGGAAATGTATGGGCTGACGGAATAGGTGACGGTGGAATAGGGACAGACCCTTTCGCAGATAGGTTCGTCGGGATTGGAAGAATCCAGGCTGTCGTGGTTGCAGATGGCCGGATTGCTCGAAGTGATTTCAAGGGGCTGAGCCGGCAGCACATTGATAAACAGTGTGTCGGAGACAACAAAATTGCCGTTCACGGCAAAGGCGTTTACGAACAAAACCCCGCTGCCATAAGGCGGAAAACAAAGCGTGATCGTGTTGCCGCCATTGAGCGTGACGCCATTAAATTGCCAGTTAAAGCTCACGCCTGCCGGTGGATTGCTTCCGCCATTCGGGTCGGTAAGCACTGCGGAATACTGGGCGCAGGTGCCGTAACACACCACCGAAGGCCCGGTAATCACTACGGTATAAGGGCTATTTTGTGCGGAGAGCAAGGCGGGCATACAAATCATGCCGACCCAGAGGGCGAGGGCGGTAAGCAATCGGTTTGGCATAACGCGGAAGGACGTTTAGTTCATGGAAAGATGGATTGAAAAACGCCATGAAGATACGCCACTCACTTGCTGTGCTGCCGCGCGGGGTGGGGAATTAGCGTTGGAAAGCGGAACGCTACCCGCAAATTCTCAAAAAATCAATTCATCTTGAAAGGAGCGGTCATCCGGAATTCCGGAATGGTCACTTCGAAAAACGTGCTGTCGTCGATGCGGCTCATTAGGTAGGTTCCCGACATGCGGCCCAGTTCCGTATCCAAATGGCAAAAAGACGTGTATTCGTGCCCTTCGCCCGGTGCCAGTACGGGCTGCTGGCCAATGACGCCCTCTCCTTCCACTTCCCGCATCGACCCGTCGGCAGCCGTGATGACCCAATGCCGCCGGAGCAACTGCACGGTAAAGGGGCTGCCATTGATGATCATGATGTGATAGCCGAAAATAAATTTACCCTCCCGCGGATTGGAATGCGCGGGCAGGTATTGCGTTTCGACGCTGACAGTAATGCCGTTGGTGGTGAAGGTTTCCATGAAGCAAATGTTACGAGCGTGGCGGCTATCGGATGTAAAACAGATTCTTCGGGCAAATTTGTTCAAAAAAAGCCGACAATCGCAAGAACGAGCCCTTTCCTAACAAATTAAAAAAGCCGAATCGGACTTTACCGACTCGGCTTGCTACGAAATTACTAAACACGGGTATCTTTTTTAATGACGTCGGTCGGCGCCGAAACGTTGGTTACAAACCTTTTAAAAATGCCAGAATTTCACTTTCCGCAGATTCTCCGGGGTTGAGACCAATGGTGGCGTTATTGCCGATCTCCGTATCTTTTTTGCCCAGCCAGTATTGGTTCCCGGCTTTGGTAATACTCACCACCTGCACGAGGTAACCGATTGGGGCTTGCGGAAGGCAGTATTTTTCACTGAGCGGGTCATAGGTCATTTGACTTACGGTGCGCTGGTTTTTGAACACGGCATACACCTGGGTATTGTCGGCATTGAACGCCAACGGCAAGGAAACGCAGAACAAGGAACTTTGTTCGTTGATCGGACGGGCGCAATTGACCCAGCCCAAATTGTGGACGATCAATTCATAACCCGTTTTTTGGCCCTGAGGGGTCGGCCACCCGGCCCAATACACCTCTTGCCCCGTATTTTCCCAGCCAGCAAATGTTTGGTCGGGATTTAGCAGCGCTGTAAAGACGGTCATGCCGGGCTGCCAGTTGTCCTGAGCCGTCGTGATTTGAATTTTCAGGCTTCTATCGGGCGACAGTTGCAAAGCTTGGCCGCTGCAAAAAATCTGCACCTGCACAATGCCTCCGCTTTCCAACAAGGCAGCGCCGGAGGTGGCGGTGAGCAGACTCCGGGCAAGAATGTCGCCTTTGCGGAAAGCTTCATTCACGACCACTTTCAGGGTGCCGCAGCTGCTCACGGCGACCGGGTCGCCGTTGGCATTGAGAAGCAAATGGTCCACGTCGGTCAAATGCACGCGCACGCCGCCGCTGGTGCTCAGCACGGTGTCGGCCGAGAGGCCGGCCGGGAATTCGAAGACCGTGGTCGTAGCGCCCTCGGGAACTTCCGAGAGTAATTGCGCGATTTCTGCGATGGAACTGCCGTAAGGGCGGAAAGTCTCCACGTCTTTCCGGCAGCCCCACACGCCGACAAGGGTGCTTAGTAATGTGTAAAAGAAAATTCGTCGCATGGCGAAATGCTGTTTTGAGGGAGATAGGTCGGAGGTGTAAATAATTACCGGCAAGATTCGAACAGGTCTGTCAGTCGCTGCCTGCCGGCGTAAAAATTTAAGGTTAATGTTTGTCAGAATAATCAGACAAACCGGGGTTCAATACTTTGATGATCAAGTAATTGTACCCGGTTTCATTGGTTTCAGTCGATGATGCGCGTCAGGCCGAACCGGATGCCGCCGATGCCGTACCGTTGTTCCACCGGGTGGCCCGACTGGTTTACAGGTTGCAGAATGTGACGGTAATAAGGTTCGGCAAACACCCGCAGTTTGGGGCGCAGATGGTAAAAAAACTGTGCGCTGCCGCTCAGGCTCAGGCCCACGCGGGGGCGGTACACCTCGAGCCCTTGCTTTCCGGGCGTGAATGTAACGGGCACGTCGGCGCCGGGGGCGATGATGTCGCCGCGTTTCCAGAACAGCACGTTCAGCGTGGCGCCGGCATTGAACGAGATGCCGCCGTTGCCCTGCCGCCATTCCACGCCGGCAAGCAACGGGATGTCGAGCAGGCCGAAACGGTTGTAGGTTTTGATATAATTCGCCCCGAAGGTGCTTTCGAGGGTATCGGCTACGGTAACGGGCTGGCCGTTCACGACCACCGTGGTGTATTGCACGATGGTTTGGATATAACTCGGGTCCACGTATTCAAATACTTCGGTGAACTGGTCGTAATGCACGCCCGTGCGCAGCAGGAAATGTTTGTCGAAGAGCCAGCTGGCCCGGACCCCCGCGTTGAAGGCCCAGTCGTGGTGTTCCGTATCGAGCCGGCGGTTGAGGTAAGGCTCGTTGTCGGCGTCGGTGCGCAGGGTTTTGCGGGCGGAGGAAGGGCCCGCATAGGCGTCGATCAGCCACACGCTGGAGTGCTTTTCAAAGTCGTAGCAGTTTTTCCGGATTTTGCGCTTTTTGGCCGGCGGCGGAGTGATCAGGAATTTTGAGGCGTCGGTTTTCTGCGTGAAATTCAGGTTTGGGATACGGTGGCTGCTGAGCAGGGCCAGGTCTTGCGGTCTGCGTTGTTCAGCCGCCGCAATGTCGGTTTTAACAACCTGCTCGGCTGTCGGACTGTGAAGTGCGGGTGCAACAGGCACTGCGGCAGTGCGACTGTTGGGGCGGACGCCTTGCGCAAAACCGTTCCGCCCTTGCACTTGCGAGGGGCGGGGCGCAGAAAGGGCGGGCGCGACAGGCTCAGGCTTCGGGTTTTCGGGAGATTGGGTACGGGCTGAAGCAGGGGTCAGCGGGGCTTGGTTGGCATCCATGCCGGCCGGTTCGGTTGCCGTGATTTCGTTGGCGGGCTCCATGAGGGGGGCATGATTCCGGATAGTTGCCGTAGTGCTGCCGGTGGAAATGGAGGCTATTTCATCTTGGGGGCGCGTCCAGAACCAACAGGCCAGTGCAGCCGTACCGCAGAGCCCGGCGGCGAATATCCAGAACACGAAACGCCTCCGGCGGCGGCGCAGGGCGCGTTCGACGTTGGGCCAGACGAAGGCCGGCGGAGCCACTTCGGCGCCCTGCAGGCGTGACCGGAGCAGTTCGTCTATGTCAGGTTGTTGAAGCATTGTATTCAAAAAAGCGGCAGAAGCCGGGAGTAGTTTTTGTGTTTAGTATTCGGATGCCGGTTTCGGCACGTGTTGTATTTTTTCCAGTTGTTCTACCAGCCAGCGCCGCGCTTTGGTCAGTTGGGAGCGCGAAGTGCTTTCCTGGATATTGAGCATATCGGCGGCTTCGGCGTGTGAAAAACCTTCGATGGCGACGAGGTTGAACACTACGCGGTAGCCGTCGGGGAGCCGGGCGATGAGCCGGAGTAGCTCGGCTTCCGAAAGGCTCGACAAGGCGTCGGGGTCTACCGGATGCTCGGGCAGCCGTTCGTAACCCGACGATTCGTGGTCAAAACGCTGGCGCTGATAAGTGCGCAGGGCGGTATTGACCATAATCCGGCGGATCCAGCCTTCAAAAGAGCCCTGAAACTGGAACTGGCCCAGTTTCGTGAACACTTTGACGAACCCCTCCTGCAAAATGTCTGCCGCATCCGATGGTGACCGCGCATAGCGCAGACACACGGCGTACATTTTGCCGGCGAATTGCTCGTACAACTGACGCTGGCACTGCGCCGACCCGCGCAGACAGCCTTGGATGAGTTCTGTTTCGGTCAAAACGGATTAGGGATCGCTTGTTGTCCAAAGGGCCGGCTTCGCGGGGTGTCCCCGAAGATACGCTCTTTTCAAGATGCGGGTACTTCGGAAAATGCTGCCCAATGGAAGAGAATATATTAGTAATCCCGCCAGGTAATATGCTCAAAATTATAACGCAGATAAAACCCCCGCTGCGGCCAAAGGTACGCTCAAATTGTCCCAACCCCGCCCGCTGAAGGCCTCCGTTATAGTGACAAAAATGGTCAACAACAGGGCTTTCCAGGGCGCTTCGGGCATAAACCAAAGCGCCAGCCCGAAGGCTACCGCAGCGAAGGCCAGCGAGCCGCCCAGCGTTTTCCAGCTGCTGCCCACCCGGTATGGCCGCCAGCGCCAAAAGGTTCCGGTAAATGCCGCCGCCGGATCGGCCAGGGTCAAAATGAGCACGGGCAGGTAGAACAAACGCGGATCTTCTTGGTGCCAAGCCAGCCAAAAACAGATCAGAATCGGGACGGGGAACAACAAGCTGCCCTCGGAAGGCCGGTCGACCCGGTGCACGGAGTCCAGCAAGCCGAGTTTCCGGCTGCTCCAGAGCAGCAGAAAAAATGCGGCGGCGAGGGCAAATACGATCCAGGGATCGTCGAATAACTTTGGCATGACGAGCGACAACAGGCCGCCGCTCACGTGCAGAAACTTGCGCGACCATTCACTGGGCACTCCTATGCTGCGGTGCAGTAATTCGGCCCCGCCGAAAAGGATCAAAAAAACCAGGGCGAGCCATACGGCATTCCAGATTTGAGGGGACATTCGGTCAGGAATTTATTCCCCTAAATTTACGCTGACTTCACTTTCGCACCACCACAACTTTTCTCCATGAACACTGTCCCCGCCGAACGTTTCTGGACCATTCCCAATATTCTGTCCTTGTACCGAATTCTCGTTTTTCCGGTGATCGCGTGGTTCCTCTGGGCAGGCAACCGGCCGGTGTTTGCCGGAATGCTGGCGTTCAGCCTGTTCACCGATATCCTCGACGGGTTTATTGCCCGTAACTTCAATCAGCAAACCCGAATCGGCGCGCGGCTCGATTCCTGGGCTGATGTGGGCAGTTATATCCTGGCTTACGGCGGCATTTTCCAATTCGAATGGACCTTTGTCGTGGAGCACAAAATTGGTCTGTCCATTTTTGGCGCTTTGTATCTCGCCAGTCTGAGTACTGTATTTGCGCGTTTTGGGGGCATTATCGGCTTGCATTTGTACAGTTGCAAAATCACCGGCTACCTGCAGGGCGGCTTTTTGCTCTGGCTGCTGGCCTTCGGCAATGTGGAGTGGTTTTACTTTCTTATGATCAGCTTCGGCTGCCTGGCCAAGATCGAAGAGATCATAGTGCTGTTGCGGCTCCGCGAACGCCGTTCGGACGTGAAAGGTTTGTATTGGGTGTTAAAAAACAACTGGTGATGCATCCCGTCTTTCTGTTTGTCGCCGGCTATTTTGTCCTCGGGGCAATCGGTACGGCGCTGGCCTGCCGGGGCAAAGCGGCCGATGTGCGCCGCGCCCGCTGGTTAAAACTGTTCGTCTACCTGCTCATCGTTGTCGGGCTGATCGCTGTCATGCTCTATGCATTATCCTGGTTCGGGTTGTTGGCACTGGCGATTATCGTGGGTGGGGCCTGGGAACTGGTGAAAGTAGCCCGCGTGAAGCTGCAACCACGACGTTTGTACAACTGGACCGCCCTGATTTTTGGCCTGTCGGCAGCAGGATTCATGCGAATGGCGCATTCTTTCGACAGTCAACAGCTGCTGTACACTTTTCTCGTGGTATTCAGTTTCGACGGTTTTTGCCAGATTTTCGGGCAATTGCTGGGGCGCCTGAAGTTGTTTCCGGTCATCAGCCCGAATAAAACCGTGGAAGGCCTGGCCGGCGGCGCCCTGGCGGGACTGCTTACTGCCGCGCTGACGCGGGACTGGGCGGGATTGTCCCTGATCGCAGCGTTATGGACTGGTTTATGGCTGTGCGCGGCGGCCCTGGCGGGCGACTGGCTGGCATCGTTCTACAAGCGCCGGCACGGGGTGAAAGATTTCAGCGGGCTCATTCCGGGCCACGGCGGTGTGCTGGATCGCTTCGACAGCTGGCTGCTGGCCGGGGCGGTGGCCGGGATGTTTTTTTGATTAAAAATACTTGTCCAAAAACCGGTCCCAACAATGTCCACTTTCATGTTGATTGATGAGTCGAGATGTGGTGCATGCGAAGTTTTTCCTTTCAAAAATGGGTAAAATATATCAACCCGGCAAGTGGTCGTTTTAGGAATGGTTGCTTTCGATCACGTTATTGCATCCGGTACAGCGCACCCTCATAGCTCACCCACGCCGCGCCATCGGCTGTCGTCAGTTGTAAATTATCTGCAAAGCCCAGGTTCAGGGCATGCCGGTCGCGGTCGGTGGTGGAGAAATGCGCCTTTTTGTCGCCCAAGGTCAGTTCGTACTGTTGTATAAGGCGGCTTTTATAGTTCGGATAATCGAGTTGCGTGCCGCCGGAGAGGTATTCCACCGCATGCAGTGATGCCGCGCCGTCGTTCACAAAACCCTCGGGCTGCTGCGGCAGCGCCACGCTGACTGCCGGAAATCGGGCTTTCAGCGGGTCGATGTCTTCATCCGTATAGGTGAACGGCGCCCAGGCGGAGCGTTTGCCCTTGGCGTCTTTGGCCAGCACGAAATAGGCTCCGCCGGGCGTCCAGTCGAGCCAGCGGCAGCCTGAACAATGCTCGAGCTGGGCGTTGAACGCTATGGCGTAATTGTCGCGCAGCTCGTCGAAGGTCATCTCTTCGAGTTTCAGTTTGGTCGGGAAAAATTTGTCGTCGTAGATGGGGATTTTTTCCCGGAAGGCAAATTTTTCGGGGTCGAGCACGAGGAAGTTTTGATACAACATCACCAGCAGTTCGCCTTCCAATACGCCGAAAGAGGCGCCGGACATCAAATCCGTGTTTTTAAAATCGAGCCGTTTCTGGATCTTCCCCTGGGTGTCGAGGCAAAAGATCCGGCAATCCGATTCCCGTTGTTCGTAAGGCGTTCGCGGGTTGCTCACCCTGGGCCGGAATGCCAGCACATAGACCTCTTTTTTGTTATCAGGGATATAAAACGACCACATCGTGTACTCGCTGTCGAGCGCGATGGGCTCGATGCGCAAGTCGGGTTGGTCGGTTTCGGGGAATCGCGGCCATGCCCGGGCCGCCTCGGGCGTTTTTTTGCTGCGGCAGCCGAAAAGCAGGGAAAGCAGGGACATAGAAATCAGGATCGTGTATTTCATTGCGGAATGTCGTCCATGGAAAAAAAGGCCAGTTTTCCTTTTTCCTTGCCGATACGGATCATTTCGTCGGCGCCCTGCGAGGGCCCGCCGATGCGCAAAACGGCGTCCACTTTGTCGAGCAAACGGATGGCCACCCGGTGGAACATTTCGTTAAAAATATCGTCGCCCGTATGCGTGGAGCCGGCCGTTTCGATCAAGGGCAGGGCGAACCATTCGCCGAGAACCGGCAAATGGCCGAGTCGATAAAGGTCGAGCGCCACCCGGTTCATGTGATCCACATTGGCGGCGATGCGTTCGGGTTGGTCGTTGGTGCCGGACCGGTAGGGGCCGGCCACGAGGATGAGCAGGGGAGTTTTCATGTATAACGGGTAGGAGGGTGATAGCGGGTTATTTTTTTCCCGAAATGAGGTACAACAGGGATGCGCCGCTGTTGGTATAGGTCTGGTTTTTCAGGTCTTCGAGCAATTTGTCGTCGTGAAAAACGGGCTGAAATTCCTCGAGAAAATGCAGGTACCCGGGGCCTGAGATCGCCTCCCGGTAGTTTTTTTCAAACGCATTCCGGTCGGCGACGGAGAGCCCCCAGCTGAGGTACATATTGATCGCCGCCTGTTGTTCCGGGGTGTCGTAGGGCGGGTAAATGCTGATCAGTTTGTCGTTCAGGTAGGATTGCAGATCCCTGAAGCCCAGCCGGTTCATGGTACCGGTGAGCAGGTCGCCGAACGAGTTGTTGCCGTCGTCGCGGTGCAGTTTGTTTTTTTCGTAAACGAGGCTGTCCTTCACGCGGTCGAGCACCCTTTTGATGCCGTCTTCGTGGTTGCTGGAGTCCTGGATGATGGCCTGGATGCGGTTGTTGGGTTCGGAACAGATGACGATGCCGTCCTCTTTCACCACCCGTTTCATTTCCATGAGGGCTTTTTCGGGGTGCTGGAGGTGGATCAGGAGGGTCTGGCAGGTGACCACGTCGAAGCTGTTGTCGGGAAAAGGCAGGCGGTAGGCGGTGCCTTTTTTGAACTCGATTCCGGCGCCGGTTTGTTCAAAATAATCGGTGAGTTCCGGGCTGCCTTTCGACCATTTCGGGTCGCTGTCGAGGGCTACGATATGGGCGCCGGGCTGCAGGTAATGCACCAGCAGTTTGCTCCAGTGGCACAATCCCGATCCGATATCCAGCAGGGAGGAATATCGGTGCAAGGCCCATCGTTTGGCCATGAGGTCGAGGAAGTCGGCGTTGTACCAATGGTTGCGGCCTTCGGTGAAGTACTCTTCGGAGTGGCCGCGCTGGTGTATTTCGGTCATTATTTTTATTTGTTCAGAAATGCGGAGTACATCCAGACCTGTTTTTCCTGGGCGCGGATATAGTCGCTCATGAGGGCGTTGGTGCCTTCGTCGCCCAGTTTGCCCGAGTCGTTGAGCAATTCGCGCTGCAGGCCGATGATGATTTTGAAGGAGTTGAGGATATCGCCCACGGCTTTCATGCCGTCGGTCACCTCCTTGCTTTCAACGATTTCGGAGGTCTTTTTGTAATCGGAGTATTTATGGTTGGGCGCGTGCCCGAGGGTCAGGATGCGCTCTGCGACTTCGTCGATCTTGAGCAGGAGGTCGTTGTAGAGTTCTTCGAATTTGAGGTGCAGTTCGAAGAATTTTTCCCCCTTAATGTTCCAGTGGTACCCGCGGGTATTCTGGTAGAAGATGGAATAGTTGGCCAGGAGTTCGTTGAGTTTTTCGGCCAGTTTTTTGGCGCCGTTGCTGTCGAGGCCGATGGCGTTGAGATTTTTCATGGTTGAACAGTTTGGTTCGGAATAAGTTGCCTTTGAGTCCGTCCTGAAACTGCGAAGGGGGTTTCGGGGCAGACTCATACTTTAAGCCAACCTGGAGGTTGGCGTTACGCTTTTTTCAAAAAACAGGCTTTCAGCACAATGACGCTGCCGTCGACTTTACCTTCCACCTCTTCTTCATCGTCGGTGAGCCGGATGTTTTTCACTTTGGTGCCGCGTTTGATGACGGAGGAGGAGCCGCGTACTTTGAGGTCTTTGATCACGGTGACGGAGTCGCCCTCGCTGAGCAGATTGCCGTTGGAGTCTTTTACTTCCATGAATGTTGCGTTAAAAAGTTGGAAAACGGGCGGGCGGGCAGATGAGTCCGGCCTTGCTTCGGCGCAAAAATACGCAACCTGCCCTGGCTTTTCGGCAGGGGGGGGCGAGGCTGATACTGGAAGACGAGTTTCCATTCATCGAATTCAAATATTGAACTTCGTCACCCCCAAAATGCCCCCCCCCGATTTCATGACGGAATGGGCAATGAACAAACTGCCCTCGTCAAAGAACAAATGAAAAGAGATGAAAATGCCCTAAACCTCCACAATTCTCCCGCCACTCACCACGCTCAGTACGCGAAATCCTGCGCCGTCCCATTCGCCAAACACGCCCACCGGCAGTCCGCCGCTCAGCGCCAGTACCTTCCAGCCATCGCCGGCGAGGCCCGACAGGGGCAGGCTCCTGCCTGATGCATCCGTGAGAAAGAACCGCCCGCCTTGTACGACGGGCGTCAGTGCCTGGAAAGCCGCCGGGAAAAGGTTTAGCCAAGGCTGGGCGCCCAGCGCAGCGGCCCAGGCATCTGCAAAAGATTGAATATCAGTAAATCCCGGAAGTTTTTCCACTTTTCGCGACAAAGATTTCAAGTCGTCCGGAGCCAGGGCGCGCAGGGGGAATGCCGAGGGATAAAAAGCCAGGGCGCCTTCCACCAGCCCGCCCGGGGTAAAGCCGGGCTGAAGGGCGCCAGCCAACCCAAAAGCATAATCGAGCAGCAGGGCGTAGCGGCCCGAACGGCCGCCCAACAGCCAGGTGCGACGCGCCGTGAGTTGGTTTTCCACGGGCTCTTCACGCCGTCCGAGCACCGCCCAGGCGTCGGTTACGTGGTCGCCTCCCGACAATGCATCTTCTTTTTTAGCGGAGAGGCCGAGATAGGTTTGCAGGTCGTGGAGCAAGGGGGCGGGCAGGTACTCGCGTTGTTGAAAAGCGCGGACCGCCAGGTAGGTATCGCCCAAAACCGCCAGGGTGTGTTCGGCCCAGTCGGGCTGCCCCGGGG
>JBGAJY010000160.1:0-13873 GCA_044224705.1 Saprospiraceae bacterium | reverse complement strand
GCAATTTGTTGTTAATCAATAACAAAGACAATACTTTCAGCGAGACGGCCGCTGAATTTGGCCTCGCCGATCTGTCGGCCAGCCAGCACGCCAATTTCTTCGATTACGACCTCGACGGCGATCTCGACTGCTACGTCGTGAACCACCCGGTCGATTTTCGCAACATCAATATCGCTGATTATCAGCCCACTGGGGCCCAACCATCGGCCCGAAACGCCGCGCCCAAAGACGAATACGATTCCGACCGGCTCTATCGCAACGACGGTAACGGACATTTTACCGACGTAAGCCGCCAGGCGGGTATCCGCAACCGCGCCTGGGGCCTGAGCAGCATCGCCTCCGATTTTAATGACGACGGCTGGCCCGACCTGTTCGTGGCCAACGATTTTATCATGCCCGATTTCCTGTACCTGAACAACCGGAACGGCACTTTTTCCGACCGCGCCGAGGCCTGGTTTCGCCACACGAGCAACCACAGTATGGGCGCCGATTTTGCCGATTTGAACGGCGATGCATTGCCCGACCTGGTGGTGCCCGACATGCTCGGCGCCACGCCCGAACGGCAAAAAATGCTCATGAGCACCATGCAGCGCGAGCGTTCGAATACCCTGCTCCGGCAAGGCTACGGCGCCCAGCAAATGCGCAACACCCTGCAAATCAACAATGGCAACCAGTCCTTCTCCGAAATCGGCTGCCTCGCGGGGATACCTGCCACCGAATGGAGCTGGGCGCCGTTGCTGGCCGATTACGACAACGACGGCCGCTGCGACCTGTTCCTAACGTCAGGTATCCAGCGCGACCTGAACGACCTCGATTTTTTCTTTTACACCGCCGATTCGATCAATCGTACCGGCGGTGTGAGCGCAGCGCGTTTCAAATCGTTCAGCGACTACGTGGGGCTTATTCCTTCCGTACCCAGCCGGAATTATTTGTTCCAAAACACCGGAACCTGGCCGCTTATCGATGCCACAGAAGCCTGGGGGCTGGCCCAGCCGGGCTTCTCCAACGGTGGCGCCTACACCGACCTCGACAACGACGGCGACCTCGACCTGGTCACCAACAACCTTGGTGCGGCGCCTGGAATTTTTGAAAACAAAGCGACCCAATTCAATAAAAACCATTGGCTGCAAATCAAATGCGAAGGCACTGCACTCAATCCCGCCGGCATCGGCGCCAAAATCTGGGTCAAAGCCGACAATCAGATTTTTTACCAGGAAATCACACCTGTTCGTGGTTTTTATTCATCTGTTGAGCCCATTGTTCAAGTCGGTCTGGGACCCAGTGAAATGGTGGACCAGGTCGCAATTGAATGGCCGGGCGGGCGAAGTGAAACCTTGGAGCGCCTTTCGGCCGATCAGCGGATTGTTCTGAAAATAGCCGACGCAAAGCCGGGCAAAATTTCCCGATCTGCGATGTACCGCCCAACCGCCAGCCCGTTTTTCAAGGCCAGTGCGCCTCAGAACGCCATCGATTTCGTGCATCGTGAAAATGAGTTCGACGATTTTGAACACGAACGGCTGCTCCTGCGCGGCTATTCGCGACAGGGCCCTGCCCTCGCCATCGGAGACGTCGATGGCGACCGTTTGGACGATGTGTTTATCGGCGGAGCACGCGGTCAGACCGGGGCGGTTTTTGTACAAAAACCGAACGGGAAATTCCTCCGGCTACCACAGACTTCATTTGAATCAATCTGCGACGCCACGGGTGCCTTGTTTTTCGACGCGGACGGCGACGGAGATAATGACCTGTACGTCGTAAACGGCGGCAACGAAGCGCCCGCGGGCGATGCAAGCTACCAGGACCGGCTTTACCTGAACGATGCCAGGGGTAATTTCTCCCTCGCCTCCGGCGCCCTGCCGGCGGAAACGGAAAGCGGAATGGCTGCCCGCGCCTTCGATTACGACGGCGACGGCGACCTTGACCTTTTTGTTGGCGGAAGGGTAGTGCCAGGCCGTTTTCCGGCGCTGCCGCGAAGCCTGGTTTTGAATAATGAAGGCGGCAAATTTTCAGACGTGACAGCAAGGGTCGCGCCTGATTTTGAACGCATTGGCATGGTAACCGACCTGCAATTTGCCGATCTGGACACCGACGGCAAAGCCGAAATGGTCGTTGCTGGCGAGTGGATGGCGGTCCGCATTTTTCACTGGGACGGCCAAAAATTCGACGACACATCCGAACAAATGGGCACGAGCGGGTTGAATGGCTGGTGGAATTGTCTGAACATCGCCGATTTGGACAACGATGGCGACTCCGACATTCTGGCCGGAAACGAAGGCCTGAACGGCCGGTTTCATCCCGCCGCCGGTGCTCCACTGCGTCTTTTTGCGGCAGATTTTGACGCCAACGGCAGCTTGGATCCCGTGGTCACGGCGGCGCAAAACGGCACCTACGCGCCTGTAAATCAACGCGATGTATTAGCTCAGCAATTGCCCGGTATACGGAAAAAATTTCCGCGTTACCACGATTATGCCCTCGCGGGCATCGAAGACTTTTTCCCCGAAAAAGACCTCCGGGCCGCACAGCAACTTGAAGTTGCCGACTTGCATACCTGTTGGCTGGAAAACCAAAATGGCCGATTCATAAAGCATGATTTTCCCGCAGAAGCTCAAGTTTCGCCGGTCAACAGTATAGTCCTATTGCATTTAAGCGGCCTTGGCGGGCCTGACATACTGCTGTTCGGCAATCGTTTGGGCAATGAGCCGGAAACCGGCCCGCTCGACGCTTCCTGCGGGGTGTTGTTGATGAACAAGGGAAAGGACGGCTTTCGTTTTTTGCCCAATCGAGAGCACAGCCTATGGGCCTGTGGAGAGACACGCCGTGCCGGACTGCTGAAACTGGCGGATGGTGCCATGGCCATCCTGGTCGCCAACAACAACGGACCCGTTCAGCTGTTCTACCGCTGATGAACCACCTCGCGCACTGCTACCTGTCCTTCGGCCAGCCCGACGTTTTGGTCGGCAATTTTATCGGCGATTTTGTCAAAGGCAAGGACTGGCAGCACTATCCGCCCGGCGTGCAGCGCGGCATCTTGCTGCATCGGACGATCGATGCTTTTACCGATACGCACGTGTTGACCCGCCGGAGTACGGCGCGCATCAGGCCCTATGCGAGCCGCTACGCGGGACCGATAATTGATATTCTCTACGATTACCTGCTGGCCATCCACTGGACGAAGTTCGCCACAGAGCCTTTCTCCGAATTTGTGAAGAAAACCTATAAGATCCTGAATGACAGGCGATTGGAAATGCCGGAGCCTTTGAAGAGTCGGGTGCCCCGGATGATTCAGGGCGACTTTCTGACCGGCTATACCCGTACTGACGGCCTGGAATTTGTGCTCGAGCGATTTACGAGCAGGTTGCCCGGCGAGTTGGATTGGCAAAAATTGTGGGTGTTTTTTCTGGAAAATCAGGATGCCTTTTCGGCTGATTTTCTCGGGTTTTTTCCGGAATTGGTGGAGCGGGTGTCGAAATTTGAATAGAATGGGTGGGATTTTAAAATCCCGCCCATTCTATTCAAACATAAACCTCAAACGATATCCACATACACCTGCGTCCGGTCGACCCGGTCGGGCAGCGGCCCGAAATGACCGATTTTGAGTTCGGCCATGCGGCGGCCTGCGATGGCGCATTCGAGGAGGTTTTTGCCGTCGAGGCGGGCGGTGAGGTATCCCGACCAGAAGGCGTCGCCGGCGCCCGTGGTGTCTTTGACTTCGACGGGGCGGGAGGGCAGGTAGTGTTTTTCCTTGTCGTTGGCGACCCAACAGCCTTGGGCGCCCAGGGTAAAACAGACTTCGGTGGCGCCCATTTTCAGGAAGTGTTCGAGCACGGCTTCGGGCACCGGAGCTTCGTCTTCGTAGAGCCTTTGCCAGTCGACGTCGCTGATTTTGACCAGTGCGCCGAGGCGGCACAGTTCGGTCACAAGACGTTGAGCGTCACGGCGTTCGGGCCACACTTTTTCGGCGTAATTGGCGTCGAGGCTCAGTTGGCATCCGGCGCGTTTGGCTTTATCGGCGGCTTCCATGATGACCCGCTGGGCGGGATTTTTGCTCAAACCGAAACAGGTGGTATGGAAAATCGAGATTTCTTCGAAACGGCTGTACGGGAACTGCCGGATCATCAGCATGGCGTCGGCGCCCCGGTAGGGTTGGAAATTGGACACGGCGGCCGAACGGGTGACGAGGATCAGCGTCGTGGGTTCGTCGACCTGGGCGATGCAGGAAATATCCACGCCGAGGCGGGACACGTAATTGCGCAACACGGTCCCCATGTCGTCATTGCCAACACACGCGACCAGCATGGCCTGGTTGCCGAGGCGGGCCATGTTCATACACAGATTGGCAGGGCTTCCACCAGGAATTCGTTGAAAGAGGGTGGCTTCGTCGAGGGTACTGGCAAATTCTGCCGTGATAAAATCCACCAAAAGTTCACCGGTGCTAAGGATGTCAATGGGTCTACGCATACAGTGCGAACACGAGTTTTTGTTGAGGCCGAAGGAACAGGATTCTAATTCAAAACAATGATTATCAATCCATTGAAGCGCTTGTATCGCTCTTCTGCCGCGCTGTTCAGGGCGCAATGATAAGGCTTTTTCCTTGCGTGTTCAGCGTCTTGTAAACTGGTCCTGGAAAAAAATTGCCGTGCCATTGCTGACAGTTTATGACACCCTGGCGCCCCGGTCATGGCAAAATCTGAAAAAATGGCAGGAAACGCAGCTTGGCACAAAGTCTGATAAGGGAGCTTGTCCGAATAATATTCCGTTCGGAATTCCTTATTTGTGTATCACCAAAACAAAAATAGTTTAGAAGTATGAAACCAATCGCTGACCGTGTCATCGTGAAGCCGGCTCCCGCAGACGAAAAAACCAAGGGAGGCCTGATTATCCCCGATACCGCAAAAGAAAAACCCCAACGCGGCGAGATCATCGCTGTAGGCCCCGGTAAAGACGGCAACCTCATGACCGTTCAGGTGGGCGATATCGTGCTGTACGGCAAGTATTCCGGCCAGGAAGTCAATCTCGACGGCCAGGACTACCTCATTATGCGTGAAGACGACATCCTCGTCGTGCTGTAAATCAGTTGATCCGATTGACTTACAATTGGTTAACTTGTCAGTTTCTCCCGACACTCCCATCTCATACCATTCATAACTCTACCAAGATATGTCCGCTAAACAAATCAACTTCAATAGCGATGCCCGCGAAAAACTCAAAGAAGGCATCGACGCCCTCGCCGATGCCGTCAAAGTGACGCTCGGACCGAAAGGCCGCAATGTCGTGATCCAAAAATCCTTCGGCGCTCCTGCCGTCACCAAAGACGGTGTGACCGTCGCCAAAGAAGTCGAACTCGAAGATCCGGTGGCCAATATGGGCGCCCAAATGGTCAAGGAAGTCGCTTCCAAAACGGCCGACGCAGCCGGCGACGGCACCACCACCGCCACCGTGCTTGCCCAGGCCATCGTCACCGCCGGCCTCAAAAGCGTAGCTGCCGGGGCCAACCCGATGGACCTGAAACGCGGCATCGACAAAGCCGTGAAAACCATCGTGGGCGACCTGAAAGAACAAACCGAACAGATCGGCGACGATTTCAGCAAAATTGAACAAGTCGCGGCCATCTCCGCCAACAACGACGAAACCATCGGCAAACTCATCGCCGATGCCATGAAACGCGTCTCGAAAGACGGCGTCATCACCGTGGAAGAAGCCAAAGGCACCGATACCTACATGGACGTCGTGGAAGGCATGCAGTTCGACCGCGGTTACCTCAGCCCCTACTTCATCACCGACGCCGACAAAATGGTGGCCGATTACGAAAATCCGTATCTGCTCATCACCGACAAGAAAATCAGCAACATGCAGGAGTTCATTCCTGTGCTGGAAAAAACCCTGCAGACCGGCCGCCCGCTGCTCGTGATCGCAGAAGACGTGGACAGCCAGGCTCTCGGCGTGCTCGTCGTCAACCGCCTTCGCGCCGGCCTCAAAGTCGTCGCCGTCAAAGCCCCGGGCTTCGGCGACCGCCGCAAAGCCATGCTGGAAGACATCGCCATCCTCACCGGCGGCGTCGTCATCAGCGAAGAACAAGGTTATAAACTCGAAAATGCCGACCTGACCCAACTCGGTTCCTGCGAGCGCATCACCGTCGACAAAGACAACACCACCATCGTTGGCGGAAAAGGCAATTCCGAAGCCATCAAAGCCCGCATCAACCAGATCAAACAACAGATCGAGACGACCACCAGCGACTACGACAAAGAGAAACTCCAGGAACGCCTCGCCAAACTGGCCGGCGGCGTTGCCGTTCTCTACATCGGCGCTGCCACCGAGGTGGAAATGAAGGAGAAAAAAGACCGCGTCGACGACGCCCTGCACGCCACCCGCGCCGCCATCGAAGAAGGCATCGTGGCCGGCGGCGGCGTAGCGCTCGTACGCGCGCTCGGCAGCCTGAAAGACATGAAAGGCTCCAACGACGACGAAACCATCGGCATCGCCATCGTGCGCAAATCGCTCGAATCGCCGATCCGCATCATCGCTGAAAATGCCGGCGTGGACGGCTCCGTGGTGTTCCACAAAGTGGCCGACAACAAAGGCGCTTTCGGTTACAACGCCCGCCACGACCGCTACGAAGACCTGAAAAAGGCCGGTATCATCGACCCGACCAAAGTGACCCGCATCGCCCTCGAAAATGCCGCTTCCATCGCTGGCCTCGTGCTGACGACCGAATGCGTCATCAACGAGAAACCGGAGAAAAAAGCTCCGATGGGCGGCGGCCACCCGGGCATGGGCGGCATGGACGGCATGATGTAATCAGCCCACTCATCTGAAATACTGACGGCGCCGCATTGCAAAGTGCGGCGCCGTTTTTTTACGCTTCGGGTAAAGGAATCCTTGTAAAAAATTTCTTTTAAGGAATCAGGCGCCAGGCGAAATGCGGCTCCGGACCCAGCAGGTATTTGAAACCGGCCTGCTTCCATGGATTTTCAGACAGGATGCGGGTCAGCGGAAGATGCTGTGTCAGCGCCGAGTCCCAGTTGTTCAACCGTTCGTCACCGAAAACCTGGATGTTGGTAAACAAGGCCAGTTGGGAAAACCCGGGATCGGGTACCGCAGGGGCGTCCAATATGATTTCCGGTCCCTGAGGATCCGGCACAGCCCCGTTTTGCGACAATTCCAGCACCGCGCCAAGCAGGTGAAAAACCGCCCCTGACGGGCCTTCCATGCTGGTCATCCGCTCCTGATTTCTTTTGGGATGCAACAATCCGGCTTTTACGCTGATGCGTTGGGGGATCAAAATTCCTCCCGGAGCCATTTGCCGCGCTAAATTCTGCGTTGCCGCTACCTGCGGTTCCATGCGCAGCCCCGCCTGCAACATTTCAATTATGATCAAATGAGGCGGCGTTGCGGCTTTAGCCTGGTATGTCGTGGCATCATCTTGAAGAATTTCACCTACCCAAGGGTGAAATGCAAAAGCGTCCAGCGCTTTTGTCAAATAAGCGATACTCCGTTCTGAAATTTCCAGGAATGTAAATTTAACCCTTTGGGGGTCTAGAAGCGGGAAAAGCGGCAGGGCCAGCGTAGCGAAAGGGCCCGGGCCTGCATATAATATTTGCAGCTGCTCATCGGGAAACTGCTTTAAAGCAGTTTGAATGGCTTTTAAAATGCCGCGTAAAAACACCCTGGTTCGCACAAAATCGAGGACGCAATACGCTGCCAAAGAGGGCGCCAGAGCTTTTCCGGCGGGCAGATAGGTGCTTTCCCTGTTTTCTCCTGCTTCAATATCCAGTCCGGAAACGTCGATCAGCAATTGGTACAATTGTCGGCCGGCATGAAGCCAGTCGGCTGGCGACTCGGACGGACCGGTCAGCAGTTCGGTCCAGTGTTGCAACGCTGCGCGATTTGTGTGCGAAGTCGTCATAAGTAACGGGACAAAATAAACCGCAAAGACGCCAGAACGCAAAGATTTGAATATGAATGACTTTGCGTTCTGGCGTCTTTGCGGTTAGGTACATTAATTCTGGCCACTTACTTACGTCCACTTTCCCCGAATGATCCAATGAAGCTGGCAAAATCCGTTCAGGCAAAAACGGCTTCATAGCGCACTCCCTCGCCATCGAAACCGATGGGCACGAAAAAAATAGGCAGATCGCCTTTATCGGGATGTTCGAGTATAGCGGTGGTTTGATGGTAATAATGTGTTTTTTGATCGGTCCGGACCACAATCGCGAATGGTTTCCTTGGAAGGGGCGAGTAGCCGGGCACTTCCCGGACTTCCAGTATTTCAGCGGGTAAAATTATTTCATCGGAGAACCGCAGGTTCAGCTTTTGATTCAGCAAAGGTGAAAAATCGATGGCTTGCAATTGGTCTAACATAGGAAAATCAGCTCCGTGGCGGGTATACCCCCTGGAGGGCGATGACGAAATTGAGGGCCAGATAAGGCTGCATATTGTTGTGCGGGAAACTGCTTCCGGTCACTCCCAGTGCGGTGACAGCCAACATGGCGTTTCCTCCCGCGGTGCCGTAAACCGATGCCCCGGAGGATCGTGACAGGCTGTTTCCGGTAGGCTGGTTGGTATCGCCGATGTCGTTCACTGTCATAATGTTGTGGTTATGTACAGGAATTTCCGATTGGATGAGAGTGACTGTTTCAACGCCGCCTTCCTCTCCAAGGAACCTGCTGCTGAGGCCCGGACCCTGTCCCTGGTGCATAGGTGCCCGGCCCTGAAGGTCGGGCAAGCCGAATGTGCTCTGCCCATTGCCCCCATAATAGGTGCCGAGAAGTGAGAAAAGGGCGGTGTTTTGGCTGATTGGCAAAAGTTGGCCGTTGCAAAATGCCCAGCCCGTGGGGGCAAAATTGCAAGCCATGATGCGGATTTCTGCAACAAAAGGGTCTGCCATGGTAGTGCTTTTTTAATTTGGGGTGGGAAAAATACCGAAGAGAGAAATGATAAAACTGACGCACAGGAAGGGCATCAGGTTTTCGTGCGGCTGGTTGCCACCCACTTGTGAGATGGAGCCGGCATTCATGGGTACATTGGGCGGGTCGCCAAAGTACATCTGGGCCTGAGATGACAAGGCGAGGAGGTTATTTCCTGAGTTGGGGGTGTTGGCCACGGCGTTGTAGGTCAGGAAAGGGTGGTTGTGTGCGGGGATTTGATTGGTCGTGAGGGTAACCTCTTCCACGCCGCCGGTTTCGGCAAGTACACGTGTGCTCAGACCCGGTCCTGTCCCATTATGGACAGGGATACGGCTGCGCATGTCCGGCAGGGCAAACGTTTCTTGTCCATCGCCGCCGTAAGTGGTGCCGATCAATTGGAAAAGTGTTTCGTATTCGGAAATGGGCAGCAATTGCCCATCGCAAAACATCCAGCCGGCCGGTGCGAAGTTGCCGGCGAACATGCGGATTTCTCCTACATATGGTTGTGCCATGAGAAGATTTTTTAATGATGAACAATCAGTTTTGGCTCGGAAAAATCCCCGAAAGGGCGATGCAGAAATTCAGGGTCAGGAAAGGCTGCATGTTAAGGTGGGCCTGGCTGCCCCCGACATTTGAAATCGATGCGGGAGCCATAACGCTTTGCTGCGGATTTCCGGCGCCGGAATTGTAAATCTCGGCGGGCGCGCTGTTCGACAGGAAAGCGCCGCTGGGGAGGCTGGTATTCGCGCTTCCGTCGGCCGGCGCTTTGGTATTGACGAGGTGATTGTGTGCCGGAAGTTCACTGATCGTGAGGGTATGCGCTTCTTGTCCGGCCTTTTCACCGAGGGTTATTCCATTGCCAAAGTGAATGGGAACGCGGCTCCGCAAGTCGGGCAGCGCAAAATTGGTTTGTCCATTGCCGCCAAACGTCGTGCCCAGCAGTGAAAAAAGGGCCTGGTTCTGGTTAATTGGCAAAAGCTGCCCGTCGCACTTCGCCCAGAATTTGGGTGCGAAATTGAAACTCACGATTCTGATTTCGGACAAATAAGGGTCTGCCATGTCGGGAAAGAAATTGAAGGTGAAAAAGGAAGGTTGTTTCGAAAACTCAATTGGTTGCGGTTATGTCGCTGCTCAGCGTGTGGCGTGAACTGAACTGTTCGGCAAAAACGACTGTATTCCCTGAAAAAACCTGAATCTCAGTTTCTGCAGTGCCGTTTTGTATTTGGGTTTTTATGACCACCCTGCCTTGCCGGGTGAAATATTCCGATCCTGCTGCGGGATTTTTTCCTGCCGGAAGCAACAGCTCGTTCAAGGGTATTTCCTGATTGGCCAAAGCACTTGCAGCCAGGGTCAGTGCTTCTATTTGATAGCCCGTCAGCGCGGCCAGACGCTTCCAGGTGCCGTCAGCCTGCCGGTGGAACACCGGCATCAGCACTTCGGCCATATCGGCGCAGGCATTCCGGAGCACGAGCGGGTAAAAACAGGTTTGTCCTTGGGCACAAAAGAATGCCCCGCTGGTTTCACGCAAAAAATTGCGCCCGGCCAAAAAGGCATCGGTCTGTTGTACTTGTTCACGAAGTTGTTGCGGCCAGTCGAATGAACTGATCCGGCGGCGGGCCGACAAAGAGATGGCCAGTTGGCTCACCCAATTGTGCACATTGGAATTACGGTTCAGGGAAAAAGCGGGGGCAGGAAGGCTTAAACTCACCAGACTTAATGCCCCGGTGCGCAGAAAATTTCTTCTTTTCATAAAAATCACGGGATAAGGCGTCAAAACAGACAGGCCTTTTGCAGGTAACAGGATTATTCTGAGGCAACAAAAGTAGCGTTTCGGCAAACAATCGGGATTTATTTAAAAAGAATATTTGCTCCTAAAAGGGATAAAGCGAAAGGGCAGGTCTCGATCGGAGACCTGCCCTTTATGCCTTGCTTGCGAAGCGGCTGTCAGGGCCGCCATTCCATCAAAAAATAAACCGGATTGTCTTCATTGATGACCTTGAACCCAAGTCGTTCGTACAAATGCAGTGCCCGGTTGTGGCGTTCCACATGAATGGTAACCCCTTTGTTCGATGCAGCTGCGTCGTTCATGATGTTGCGCAACAGGTGTTCACCCAGACCGAGGTTTCTGAAATCGGGCAACAGGGCGATGTCTACTATTCGTATTTCATCCGGACGATGATCCAGGTAAAGGCGGCCGGCCGGCTGCCCTTTATACTCCACAATAGTGAATTGCTTGTGAAGGTACATTTGCTGGTAATATTGGTGCTGTGCCTGGAACTGCTGGTTCAAAAAAGCCTTTTTGTGCTCTTCCGGCCAATGGGGCACCAGGGCCATTTCCTCTTCCCGCGTACTGGAATAAATGGCCAGTAACAGCATTTCATCGGCCGGTTCAATGGGCCGGAACTGTACGGATTCGGACAAGGGTCGTTCGGATTTCGTCATATTGTCAAACAAGTCGAACACTCAGCCCCGCGGCGGGAAAACCCCCTGCATGGCAATGATGTAGTTCAACGTCAGGTAGGGCTGCATGTTGTTGTGCGGCATGGAACGACCGTTTTCGCTCAGCGAAAGCTCGGACATGGCGACCATTGGCTGGCCGGCCGGGCTGTACACGGCGGCGCCACTCGAGCGGGCGATACCGTTGTTGGCGGCCTGGTTGGTGTCACCGACATCATTCACCGTCATAACATTGTGGTTGTGGGCCGGGAGTTCGGAATTATTGAGGATAACCGCCTCGCTTCCGCCCGTTTCTCCCAGGTCCCGGTACGATAAACCCGGCCCTTGTCCGGGGTGCACGGCAACGCGCCCCCTCATATTGGGCAAGGCAAAGGTGCTTTTGCCGTCGCCGCCGTAGGTGGTGCCGAGCAATGAAAAGAGTGCGGTATTTTGACTGATGGGAAGAATCTGGCCGTCACAGGTTGCCCAGCCTTTGGGGGCAAAATTGCCGGCGAATATTCTGACTTCTGCTACGAAAGGATCCATGGAACGAGGAGTTTAGTTTTGACTTGGCCAGATGCCATAGAGTGAAATAATATAGTTGAGACACAGAAACGGCATCATGTTGTCATGCGGCTGACTACCTCCGGCTACAGTTACCGAAGTGCTGTTCATTGGCTGATTGGGCGGGTCGCCGAAAAACATCTGTACCTGAGAGGATATGCCGAGCACATTGTTGCCGGGGTTGGGTGAGTTGGCTATGCCGTTAGAGGTCATAAACGGGTGGCTGTGTGTCGGGGTGGTTTGGGCTGTCAGTGTGACGGCTTCTGAGCCCGCGGCCTGGCCAAGGACGTAATTGGGGCCCTGATGTACCGGAACACGGCCCTGCAGATTGGGCAGGGCGAATGTCTGCGAGCCATCGCCACCATAAGTCGTGCCGATCAATTGGAAAAGGGTTTCGTATTCGGAAATGGGAAGTAATTGGCCGCTGCAAAACATCCACCCCAAGGGGGCAAAATTGCCGGCAAACAGCCTGATTTCGCCAATATATGGTTCCATAATGATTTAATTTTCAATTTGTTAAATGATAGGATAGCATTAGTTGCGCGAGGGGAAAATGCCTACCAGCGCGATGCAAAAATTGAGCACCAGATAAGGCTGCATGTTCTCGTGCGGCTGATTACCCCCGTAATTTGAAATCGCTGAGGCTGCCAGCGGGACTTGCGGAGGGGTACCGCCGGTTGAATTGTAAATCTCCGCAGGAGCGCTGTTGGAGAAGAACCCGTTGGTGGGAATATTGGTGTTCGAATTGCCGTTGGCCGGGGCTGCCGCCATCAGGCCGTGGGAGTGCGTCGACATTTCTGACACGGTGAGGGTGTGCGCGGCTTCACCGCCTACTTCGCCCTCCAAATGAGCATCATCCATGTGCATGGCCACCCGCCCCTGTAGATTGGGCAAGGCAAAATTGACGCGACCGTCGCCGCCGTAGGTGGTACCCAACAAGGAGAAAAGCGCCTGATTTTGATTGATCGGCAACAGTTGTCCGTTGCAGAAGGCCCATCCCTTTGGAGCGTAAGGGAAGCTGAAAATCTTGATTTCAGCTATAAAAGGATCTGACATAAAAAGAAATCGTTTGGTGAAAAAATATGAGGTGCCACACCGGGCAAAAAAGCCGGTGCAAGTAATGCTTTAATAAAAACCCCGTGAATAAATGGGAGGAATCAGGGTAAAACCGCGCAACACCTCGCAGTATGAAGCGCGGGCTGTTTTCTCATTGGACAAGCGATTAGGAGGGATGGTGCATTTGTTGCAAGTGCAAAAATAATCGACCCCTTCAAAGATTTTACTTTTTGTTAAATTATGTTTTTTTTATCAAAACAAAACTCTCCCGTAACGGCCTAGCGAATTCGCACAAGGTTTTACGGGGCAGGGTTTTATCTGACATTTTTGAAATCTTATTGTTAAATAAGTCTGCTCAGTTCATGTCAATCTTGGAAAAATGTTAAACTGAATTACCTTAGCTGTTCAAAGTACCTAATCTGTTTTTAATCGGCTGCCGGCCCTGTTTTTTTAACCCGGAATGGTAGCATCAATGATAATCTTCATGAAAAGCAAGCATTTCCTCCCATCCCGGGCTTACCGGAGTCAGCTGACTGTTCCGTTTTCTGACTCTTGCGATTGTTCCATTTGAACGACTCCATCGCTGCTCTGGCTCTTTCCACACTTGTTCGCTGCTTTTCTGTCCTGATTATGCTTGCTTCGCACAGCATGTACACTCGCATGTGTTGAGCGCATCACGTACTTCACCTTCTCCGAAGGTTATTAATCACAGAAATAATTAACGCGCGAACCTTCTCCTTTTATGAAACTCTTTATTACGTACTCCCTTTTTAGCGCTTTTTTTTCCTGGCTTAGCCCTGTGGGCCAGCCGGCGCAAGTCGTAGTTTCAGGCTCGCCTGCCGAAGAACCATTGACCACCGAATTAAAACGCCCTGACGGCACGTATTACCGGGTGCTCGACTGGACCCTGG
>JBGAJY010000159.1:0-13813 GCA_044224705.1 Saprospiraceae bacterium | reverse complement strand
ACTGCCCAGCCCGTGCCCGTGCCAGGCATCGGCCACCAGAATGGCGTACTCGGCCGATTCACGCCAGCCATCGCCGACAATGCGCACCACCCCCACGATCTCAGGCCCGGATTCCTTTTCAATCACCGCCACGATGGCCATTTCGCGGTCGTAATCGATGTGCGTAAAACGCGACAATTGCTTCTCATCGAGCCCCGGCACGTAGCCGAAAAAGCGGAAATACAAACTCTGCCGCGACACGTTTTTGATCATTTCCGCTTCCAGCGGCGTGTCTTCCGGCCGTATCGGCCGCATCACGAGCTCCTGTCCGTCTTTCAGTTTGACCTGCCTGATCCATTGCGTCGGGTACGGCTGTATGGCCAGATGGGCGTATGCCTCACGGGTCGATGCGGGCTCCGGCGTGAGGGTCCCGAAGGCTTCCGCAGCCGCTCCGCCTTCCTCGTTGAGCAAAAACGACTGGATGTGAAACGTCTGAATATCAGCGCAATCCATGATCAAATACGCAAAGCGGCACAGGATCGTCAGCAACATTTCGCGCCCCGATTCGGCCTCCGGCAAGAAGCGCATCAGGTGTGCATCCTCGACCATGTGGCGGGCCAGCGCGAGGTTGAGCGGCGGCAGGGCGGCGGCCAGGTTGGTGAGCACCTTGCCCAGTTCATCGCCAGCGCCAAAACGAATCACGGGACCGAAGAGCGGGTCGCGGTCGGCGCCGATGAACAGCACCCGCGACTTGCCGGCGAGCGTTCCGGTCGGGATACCGTAACAATTCAACAGGCTGGCCGATTCTTCCGCGCTGAGCCGGTTTCGCCCTTCTTTGCGGACCCGTTCCAGAATTTTTTTCGCCTCGTCGCGTCGGATGTCGGGGAATTCCACCGGCAGGTCACCGGCAGGTCGTGCGGGATTTCGTAGAGCAATTCCAGGTTTTCGCGATAACGCGCCATGTGCAGGAAGGTCGTCACGCCGCGCTCCGGAAAGGGGTACCAGGGCACCCGGTTTTGTTCCAGGATCTTGCGGCCCTCGATCACCGAGCGTTGCCCCATCCAGCTGGTGTACAAGGGTTTAAGGGGTGCTTGTTGTGCTTCGCCCACCACTGCGCGGGCGCTCGCCGCGGCATCGGTGACACTTTGAGGCGTGAGGATGCTGAGCACGCCGTCTACGCCCGGATCGGACAGGCAGGCGCGCACGGCTGCCCGGAAATGCTCGGATGACGCGTCGCCCAGCAGATCCACCGGGTTGCGTTTCAGGCCGCTCAAAGGGCGCACTTCCTGCAAAATTTCCTCCGTTTTGGCTGAAAATGAAGCCAGTACGCCGCCCTGACGAATCAGTGCATCGGCGGCCAAGGTCGCCGGCCCGCCTGCATTGCTCACAATGGCCAGGCGTTTGCCCACCGGCAGCGGCTGGGTCGCCAGGGCCTGCGCGCAGTCGAACAGTTGCTGCACCGTGAGCACCCGGATGATGCCTGCGCGCCGGAATGCGGCATCGAACACTTCGTCGTTTTCGGAGCCGCCGCGCAGCACTACGATGGGCTTGAACCGAGCAAAAGCCCGCGCAGCGCTGAGAAAACGCCGCGCACTGACGAGTTTTTCCATGTAAATCGCAATGCAGGACGTGCGCGGATCCGCGCCGAAATAGTCGATCAGTTCGGCGTAGCCCAGGTCCGCCAGTCCGCCCACGGCTGCCACATGGCTGAATCCCACCCGTTTTTCGGCGGCCCAATCGAGAATAGCCGAGCCCAGTGCGCCGCTTTCGGTGATGAGGGCGAGCCGCCCTGCCTCCGGCAAAGCCGGACCGATACTGGCGTTCAGCCCGATGGCAGGGGTCAGGATGCCCAGGCTATTCGGCCCCATGAGGCGCAATCCGTGTTTTTTGGCCGCGTTTTGCAGGGCAGGAAGCAGTTTCTTGGTGCCGTTTTCGCCCGTGGCAAAACCTGCCGAAATCACGATCGCGGCTTTTACTCCGGCTCTGCCGCTTTCATTCACCAGATCGGGCAGGGTGGCGGCAGGCGTGGCGAACACGACCAGGTCGGGGCGTTTGGGCAGATCGGCCACGCGGGGCCAGCATTTTTCGCCCTGGACGATGCTGTATTTGGGATTGACCGGAAAAATCTGGCCGCTAAAACCGCCGTTCAGCAGGTTTTTCAACACCGCGTAGCCCACTTTTTCCCGCTTGTCGGTGGCGCCGACGACGGCGACGGATTGGGGGAAAAAGAACTTGTCGAGGATTTTTTTCATAAAACGTCGGGTACGTTTACGAAACTTTTTAAGTTTCGTAAACGGGGTGAACGCCGGGTACGTTTACGAAACTTCAAAAGTTTCGTAAACGGGGTGGATGATGGCAAACAGCCTCAAAATTTCCAGTGCTGCTGCAAAAGCCCAGCCGCCGAATGCAGGTGCATTTCATATGTTTCCCAAAGCCGCAGCCCGGAGGAAGTTGTCGTTTCCGGAAAAGGCAGATCAGCTTCGCCATTGATGCCGGCCAGAAAATTGAACACGCAGCGCGGCAGTTCCTCCACGTTATAACCGCCTTCGAGCACGGCGAAAAGTTTGCCCGGAAAGGTATTGGCCAGTTGTTTTCCGATGAAATGATAAAAATTACCCGTGGCGCGAAGTTGCAGCATCGGGTCGAACTGGTGGGCGTCAAAACCCGCCGACACCGCCACGACATCTGGTTCAAATTGCTCGGCCAGCGGCCAGAAATACTCTATGGCGTGGCGGAAAATATCGTCGCCGCTGCCAGAGGGCAGGGGTACATTGATCGTAAACCCTTTGCCCTTTCCCGCGCCGATCTCGTGGGCGGCGCCGTTGCCCGGGTAGGCCGGGTACTGGTGCAGCGACCAGTACAGGACCCGGTCGCTGTGGTAAAATATATCCATGGTGCCATCGCCCAGGTGGCCGTCAAAATCGAGGATCAGCACTTTTTTGCCCTCTTTCACCGCCTTTTGGGCGGCAATGGCGACGTTATTAAACAGGCAAAACCCGTGGCCTTCGGCGGCGTAAGCATGGTGCCCCGGCGGCCGTACGAGCGCAAAATCGCCGCGCTCCATGGCGAGAATGGTCGCGCCCACTGCTGTCGCCGCGGCATCAAAACTTCCGGCAGACGTTTCGGTATCGCCATCGAGGGGCTGTCCGGTGGCGGCAAAGGAGCGCACTTCGTCGATGTATCTTTTCGAATGCACGAGTTCGAGGAATCGCGTGCCGTCGGGCAGTTCGGGCTCCGGCGTGAGATCGCCGAAGGCCAGCAGGCGGCTGGGGTGTTCCGGGTGACTGGCGCCGGTTTGGTGGTCGAGCACACTGGGGTGATAAAGGAGTTTCATGGCAGGAAATGGCCGCCGCCGCTGAGGCGGATTGGAAAAGGCGTGTGATAAAATGCGGCCTCAATTTCCGCCAATGATTTCAAGGGGAACGCATGCAGAAGGGAAAATATCCTCAATACCCACAGATTCAACCGTGGGTATTGAGGATATTTGCCCGAATCAACCCTTCCTCCATGCGCCCGATCCTGTTTGTTTGCCTGCTCGCCCTGTCGCCATTTGCCGCAATGGCCCAAATAAATTACCTCTACTGCGGCCGACTCATCACCATGGCCGGCGGAAAAGCCGAGACGGAAACTGAAATGACCCTCGTTGTTCAGGGCGACTCCATCCTGCGCATTGAAAAAGGTTACCGGCCGGCGCCCGCAGGCGCCGAAGTGATCGATTTGAAAAACAAAACGGTGCTGCCGGGGCTGATCGACTGCCACGTGCATTTTGAATTTGAACAAAGCCGGACTTCGTACAATGAAAAATACGTGTCCAACGACGCTGATATCGCCTACAAGGCGGCCGTGTATGCCAACCGAACCCTGTTCGCGGGCTTTACCACCGTGCGCGACCTCGGCGGCAGCGGCGTGAACATTTCCCTGCGCAACGCCATCAACAGCGGCTGGACCACCGGACCTCGAATTTTTACCGCCGGAAAAGCCCTCAGCATCACCGGCGGCCACGGCGATCCGACCAACGGCGCCCGCTGGGACCTCTTCGACCCGCCGGGCCCCGAAGAAGGCGTGGCCGACGGACCCGACGAATGCCGAAAAGCCGTTCGCACACAGGTGCAACACGGCGCCGACCTCATCAAAGTCTGCGCCACCGGCGGCGTGCTTAGCCTCGCCAAAGACGGCAAACTCCCGCACTACGCGGAGGACGAACTGGTTGCCATTGTTCAAACTGCCCGCGACCTTGGCGTGGACGTGGCCGCACACGCTCACGGTGACGAAGGCATGCGCAGGGCTGTGGACGCCGGTGTGGTGAGCATCGAACACGGCACTTTCATGAGCGACGCCACGATGGAAGCCATGAAAACACACGGCACCTGGTACGTCCCAACGCTCACTGCCGGCCGCGCCGTGAGCGATTCTGCGCTGTACGCCAAAGGTTTTTTCCCGGAAATGGTGCGCGTGAAAGCGCTGGGCATTGGGCCGAAAATTCAGGAGACCCTCGGACGGGCCTATAAAAAAGGCGTCAAGATCGCCTTCGGCACCGATGCGGGCGTATTCCCGCACGGACAGAACTACCTCGAATTCGGCTACATGGCGGATGCGGGCATGTCCAACGCCGATATTTTGCGGTCGGCCACCGTCAGTGCCGCCCAGTTGCTGCGATTCGACAAGCGGGTCGGTTCGCTGGAACCGGGTAAATTTGCCGACATTGTGGCCGTGGAAGGCGACCCATTGATCAATATACGCGTGATGGGAAAAGTGACTTTTGTGATGAAAGGCGGCGTGGTTTATCGCCAATGACCCACTCAAAAACAACCCGTTTGTGCGACACCTCTTTCTGACCAATCGATTTTTCGGACTCTTCGGAGGCATCGTGGCCTTGTTTGCCCTGGCCTTTCCTTTTGCCGTGGTGCTGCCGCTGGCGAAGCTCGCCTTTACCCTGGCGCTCGCCCTGGTCGCCGTGGATGCCGCTTTGCTGTTTGTCCGAAAGCCGAATGTGCTGGCGCGCCGAAAAGTCAACCCGGTTTTTTCTCTCAGCGATCCCAACCCGGTGGAGATTTTTCTCGACAACAAAGGCAGCCTGTACCTGAACCTGACAGTGCTCGACGAGCTGCCGGAACAATTCCAGATGCGGGATTTTGATTTCCGGATTTCATTGGCGCCGGGAGAAGCCTACGTTGCGCAGCACAAACTCAAACCGCTCACCCGCGGCGTGTATCATTTCGGCAACATCAATGCGTATGCCACCACGCGCCTCGGCCTGCTCGAACGCCGGCTTATTTTCCGGCAGCCCGAAGAAGTGGCCGTGTATCCCTCCATCATCCAGATGAAGCGCTACGAGCTGCGCGCCATGCGCCAGATTGCCCACGAAACGGGCATTAAAAAAATGCGCCGCATCGGCCACAGCTACGAGTTCGAACAGATCAAAAACTACGTGCAGGGCGACGATTACCGCAGTATCAACTGGAAAGCCTCGGGTCGCCGCGCGGCGCTCATGGTGAACCAATATGAGGACGAGCGCAGCCAGCAGGTGTATTGCATCATCGACAAGAGCCGGGCCATGAAAATGCCCTTCGAAGGCCTCAGCCTGATGGATTACGCCATCAATACCACCCTGGCGATCAGCAACATCATCCTGAAAAAACAGGACAAGGCGGGCCTGCTCAGCTTCTCCGATGTGATGGGCGCTACGCTCAAAGCCGAGCGCGACCTGAGCCAGTTGCGCCGCATCATCGAGACGTTGTACCGCGAAAAAGAACGTGCGGGGGAAGCCAATTACGAACTTCTATACGAGGCTGTCCGCCGCCTCGTTGGCGCCCGTTCCCTGCTCTTGCTGTTCACCAATTTCGAAAGCCGCTACGCCCTCGAACGCGCCCTGCCCACCCTGCGCCGGCTCAGCCGCGCCCACCTGCTGGTCGTCGTTATTTTTGAAAATACGGAGGTACGGACCCTCGCGCAGGAGCAGGTGAACCGCACGGCTGACATCTACCGGCAAACGGTGGCGCGGCAATTTTTACAGGAAAAAAAGGAGATGGTGCAGATCCTTCGGCAATACGGCATACAGGCAATTCTGACCAAACCGCAGGAATTGACGTTGAATACGATCAATAAATACCTGGAATTGAAGTCGAAGGGGCTGATTTGAGGGGGGGATGGACGATTGTTTTTACCACGGAGGCACAGAGCACGGAGACCGCCGACCTGATCTATTGATCCTCTTTCAGGGACAACCGTCAGCGGTCTCCGTGCTCTGTGCCTCCGTGGTAAAAACAATCGTCCATCAAACCACCCCCTCCCGCACCGGCACGTACTCCACCCCCAGCACATTTTTCTCAAACCATTTCAGCGAAGCCTGGATTTTATCGCCTGTCTGTGTGTCGCACTTGAAAAACAGGTAGTACAGCTGGAGGCAATGCCCCACGCGGTGCAGGAGCCCCACGAGCGAGCGGGCGCCGGGCGCCGAGTGTCCGGGGCGCGCGCCCAGCCAGGCGTAGAACGCGTCGTCGTGCGTCTCGATGATATCCAATACAGCCTGGTCATCCGTATGTTTTTCCATAAAAAGGCGGGCCAGTACGCCGTGGTGGCGGTTCCAGTCGCGCGGACGGCTTCGGTCTTCGGCGTATTTGAAGGTGTCGTGCGACAGGGCGATGAGGCGGAGTCGCTCGCGGTCGGCTTGCAGCAGCCCGGGTATGAGGTCGATATTGTTGAGGACGTCGCGGACGTGGTAAGCGACCAGGCCTTCCGGGTGGCCAAACCGCGGTTCGCCCCAACGCAGGCCCAGTTGGAATTCCGGCAGGGTGAGCAGTCGTTTTTCCAGGGCCGTTTCGGGCTGGAGCAGGGTTTCGAGCAGCAAGGGAGCGTCCGGCGAGGGCTTCATGTCGGGCGTTTGTCGGTCGGGTACGGCCGTTGGTCGGGCAATGAGGAATGTGGAAAACACCGGAGCCATTTTTTTCGTTTCGAAATCGTTTTTAAACGGAAAATCTTGGACACCGGGCGGGGAATATACGATGGTTAATAAGGCGTTAAAAATGCTGAAATGAGCAGCAAACCTCCAACTACGGCGTTTTACCCACGCTCCTTCGGTAACAAAGTTAGACAAACCTTCACAGCACACATCACACAGCAATGACGAATAAATTCTGGTCAACGATGCTTGCCGGCGCCTTGGGCGGAGCTGCCACCTTCGGCGCTGTGCAATTTCTCGCTCCTTCCTCAAACGCCCCGATCAACGACAACGCTGCGGCCACCAGCCTGGCCCGCCAGGTCAGCTACGGTGGCACCGCCGCTCCTTTCGATTTTACCAAAGCCGCCGCCAATTCCATGGACTGCGTAGTGCACATCAAAGCCAGCGAAAGCCAGCAATCGGCTATCCAGCGCCAGCGCAGCAACCCATGGAGCTATTTTTTCGGTGAAAACTTTGCCCAGCCTCGCTCGGGCACGGGCTCGGGTATCATTTACAGCTCCGACGGCTATATCATGACCAACAACCACGTCGTTGATTTTGCCGACGACTATGTGGTCACACTGCACGACAACCGCGAATACAAAGCACGCCTCGTGGGCCGCGACGCCGACACCGACATGGCCGTGATCAAAATCGATGCACAGGACCTGCCCGCCATCAAACTGGGCAATTCCGACGACGTCCGCGTGGGCGAATGGGTACTGGCCGTAGGCAATCCCTTCGATCTGAACTCCACCGTCACGGCGGGTATCGTGAGCGCCAAAAGTCGCGATATCAACATCATCCAGGGGAGTACCGGCATCGAATCGTTTATCCAGACCGATGCGGCCGTCAATCCGGGCAACTCCGGCGGCGCCCTCGTGAACCTCGATGGCGAACTGATTGGCATCAACTCTGCCATCGCCAGCCCGACGGGCGCTTTCGCAGGCTATGCTTTTGCCATTCCGGTCAACCTCGCCCGGAGAATTGCCGACGACCTCATCAAATATGGCGAATATAAACGCGTTTATCTCGGAGTGGACATTGCTTCCATGGATTCGAACATCGCTGAGAAACTCGGTGTGAAGTATACCCAGGGGGTGGCCATCGTCCGCCTTGATCCGGAAGGATCGGCAGCCGGGGCCGGCGTTCAGCCCAACGACATCGTCACGAAAATAAATGGCAGAACTGTGACATCGGTTGCGGAACTAAGGGAGATGGTCGGTCGTTCAAAAGTAGGCGAGACGCTCAACCTCAGCGTGGTCCGCGACGGCAAACCGTTCGACCTGCCGGTGCGGATGAAAACCCGCAACACAAATTGACCTGACGTCGCTTCTGCGACTTTCAAGAAATAAAGTTGGTTTTTCGTTTTGTTTTGATGTGTCTGCTCCGCGCAATGCGGAGCAGACTTTTTTTTATCCCTTTGAAAACACACCCGTTTTGAGCGTAAAACCGTTTTTTTGTGCCTGCTAATCCTCTCCTGCGCTCGCCCAACTGCGCCCTTGCGGTATTCTTGACACCCATTTTTTAAACACAAAACAGCCACGCTCCGCATGAAACGCATCTGGCTAATGGCCGCCCTGTTTTTGATCCTGGGCGCCGGCGCTTTTTACGCGCTCCAACAGAAAAAATCGCAAAGCAGTCGCGTGTCCTGGGACATGGATTTTGCCGTTCCGGACGCCAACGACATCCACAAGATTTTCCTGGCCGACCGTCAGGGCCGAACGGTCACCCTCGAACGCAAAGAGGGCTTCTGGCTCCTCAACGGAAAATACCGGGCGCGCCCCACCGCCGTTCAAACCCTGCTGCAAACGGTCTCCCAGGTCAAAGTGTACTACATCCCGCCCAAAGCCGCTACCCCGGTAATGGTTACGGCCATCGCTGCCGAAGGCGTCAAAGTAGAGATTTACGATAAAAATGACCGCCAATTGAAGGTGTACTACGTCGGCGGGGTCACCAACGACGAAACGGGCACAGTCATGATGATGGACAAAGCCGAGCAGCCGTACATCACGCACGTTCCGGGTTTTGTGGGGCAGCTGCGCGTCCGCTTTTTTTTGGGTGAAGACGACTGGCGCGACCGCGCGATTTTCACCGAAAAAGCAGAGGACATCCAGTCGATCAGCGTCGAATATCCGCAACAAAAGAAAGAATCCTTCCTGCTGGAAAAAACCGGTCAGGCCCAATACCTGGTCAAACCGCTGTTCAGCACCACACCTCCGAACGTCAATCCGCAGCGCAAAGGCGTACCGGAGGCCTACCTCCTTCAATTCGAAAACCTGGTGTCGGAAGCATTCGAGAATGGCAACCGCCTGCGCGACTCGGTCACTGCCCTGATCCCCTTTGCCATCGTGGACGTGAAAAAAGCCGACGGTTCGGAGAAAAAAGCCCGGTTTTGGCCGGTGGCCGTCAAACAAAGCCACTACACCGACGAAACCTACGTGGTGCGTTATTTTACCGAAATGGGCGGCGATTTTTACCTGACGCAGGAACAGGTGTTCGGACCGGTTTTCCGGGGCTACGACTTCTTCTTCGAAGGCACGCCCAAACCGCATCTTTTGCAGTAAACCGGTTTATTCTTCCCGCAAAAATGCCGGCACCCGCACCGCCCGTGCCGCCGGCGCCAGCGAAGCCAGCAACCCGATACTGAGCACGGTGATCGTCACCGGCAGGAAATCGGCCAGGCGCATGGCGATGGGGTAACTCTCCACGAGGAAGCCCTGCGGGATCGTCACAATCCCCCAGGTCTTCTGGACGGCGTACAGCGTCAGGGCCAGCACGATGCCGCTTGCCAGCCCGAGCACCGTCAGCAGGAGACCTTCCCCGAGGAAAATGCGGTGCACGGCCCGGTCGTTGGCGCCCATGCTTTTGAGGATGGAAATGTCTTTTTGTTTGTCGAGCACGATCATCCAAAGCGCCCCCACCATGTTGAAAGCCATGAGCACGAGCATGAGCGAAGTAATCGCGTAGCCCATCCATTTTTCCAGCCGCATGACCTTGAAAAAAGCCTCGTTCTGCTGGTAGCGGTCTTTGATCACGAGATCGTCGCCCAGCAGGCTCGCCAGCTCTTTTTTGACCGCCCGGACATCGGCGCCGGGCTGGCACTTGATTTCCAGTGCCGAAACGGTACGCTCGGGCACATCGAGCAGTTCGCGGACAAAGTCCAGGTTCGTGATGACGTATTCGCTGTCAAATTCCTGCTGGATGGCGAAGGTGCCCACGGGGTAGGCGAGCCGGCTTTTGAACGGCTTGCCCAGCAAATCGTCGGAAGTCTGGTCGGCGGCCATATAAATGGTGAGCGTGGCAAGCGGGTTATTTACGTTGACACTCAGTTTGTTGCGCATTCCGGCGCCAAGGATGGCGTCGTTGCGCTCATCGGTGCGCAGGCGGTACACGCCTTCCCGCAGCGTGGAGTCGATGTTGTTGACGCGGGCGTACACGTCGTCCACGCCTTTCAGAATGCCCGAGATTTGGGAGCCCTCGTATTCAAAAACGGCGATTTCTTCGAGCGTTTGGCTCAGCACGGCCACGCCCGGCATGTCCTCGATCCTGGCCAGAACAAGGCTGTCGGGCTGGAAGGTTTTGCCCTTGGCCGGGGTCACCTTGATTTCCGGGTTGAAATAGCCGAACAGGCCCGATAGCAGGTCTTCAAATCCGTTGAATACCGACAACACAAGGATCAGCGCCGCAGTGCCGATGGCGACCCCAACGACCGAGATGCCGGTGATGATATTGATCGCATTGGTGCTTCGGCGGGCGAACAAATAGCGCCGGGCAAAAAGGAAAGAAAGGTTCACGATTGGCGATTTTTCGGCGGCAAAGGTAGACGCTTTGCCGTTACCAATTCACGATGGGCAACCAACGCCGCCCGGATCGGTTGATGAGGCCGATTTGCAGGCCATGCAAATCATCCGTGGAATTGATCAGGCCGATTTGAACGCCTTGGACGGTTCGGGCGCGATTGACCAGCCCGGAGGCTTGCACGCCTTGTAAAGTATCGGTCCGGTTGACCAGGCCGGCCACCTGGACACTGGATTGACCCTGGCGCGCAACATTGACCAAACCGCCTATCTGCATGGAAGGCGCCTGGCTGTGTCTCGCCGTGTTGACGAGCCCGCCCACCTGGATGCCCGCGAGGGTATCCTTGGTCTGGTTCACCAGTCCGGCGACCTGGATACCGTGGTTGTCGCCACGCAGCAAATTGAACAAACCGCCTATCTGGACGCCATTTACCTGATCGTCAGTGAAGTTGCCGAGCCCGCCGACTTCCAGTTTGCGCACAGCGCGCGACTGACCGGCAAGCACATTCAGCGACCAGTCATTTTCGACTTGTCCACTGAGCCGGTGGTTGGTCCCGATTTTGGGCAGCATGGAAATCTGGAAATGACGGTGCAGCGAGTCGGGCACGTTCAGGACGTTCCAACGGTCGACCGTCGCGGAAAAAAAGTGTTCGATTTTGGAATAAGCCGTTTGTAAAAAAGGCTCTTCCGCCTTTGGCGTATCCGTCGGAATGACCTGTAGATCAATTTTTTGAAAACGCGGCGAGTTGGAACTGATCTGAAAAACGGTATCGCGGTAGCCCAGTTTGGCCACCACAATTTCGGTCTTCCGGCCGGTTTTTTTTAATTGATAAAAACCGTTGTCGTCGGTAGTAGTGGCGCGCAGGCTGCGACGGTCGTACACGGTGGCGTTGGCCAGGCGTTGCCCGGTGTGCGGGTCGGTCACGTAGCCGCTGAGTTCGTCGGGCGGGCGGCGCAGTTTTTTCAGGATCACGTAATTGCCGTTCGGGCGGAATTCGTAACCCTCGCCGAGCAGGGCGTAGAGCGTTTCGCGGACGGTCCAGTTGCTGGCTTTCAGCGTGACGGGCTTTGCCCCGGCGATGATGCCCGCGTGGTACGACCACTCGAACTGACCTTGCCGGGCTACTTCTTCCAGGGCATCTTTCAGGGGTGTTTGTTGAAATTCGACGCTGATGCGGCGCTCGAGCACCTCTGCAGCCGGCAGGACGCCGGCGAACATAAGATGGCCCAGCAGGCTGAGCCACAAAGGCAGAATTCTTTTGGTAAAAAGAGCGGGCATCGTTCAGAAAGATCGCCAACGCGACGATGGAATGGGAAAAAACCAATCGATCCAAAAGTACACCGGGTCCGGCAGGCCTGCAATTTCACTCGACGCAGGCAGCTCCGTCGAGTACGAACGCGTCGCCTTCGCGGGTCAGGGTCAGCGAAAAAGTATCGGCGATCAGTTCGAGCACACGTTCGGGCTTTTCTCCGGCGTAGTGTCCGGTGAGTGGGCAGCGGGCCAATTGATCGTTTTTCAGCGTGATTTGGATGCCGTAAGCGTCTTCCAGGCTGCGAACCACCTCGGCCAGCGGTGTGGATTCGAAGCGGAAATCGAGGCTGCGCCAGGCGTCGGCGTTCAGGTTCTGTTTGTCTGAAAGGCTGAGGCGGCCTGTTCCGGAATCGTAGTTCGCTTCCTGTCCGGCGGTCACTTGCAAGGTTTCGTTCCCCGCGCGCAGGGCGACCGTCCCGCTTTTTACCGTAACGGTGGTCGTGCCCGGCGCACTCATGTCGTCCACGGTAAATTCCGTGCCTACTACCCGAACTTCCAGCTGCCCGACTTCGATGATAAATGGTTTTTTGACATCGGGTGCGACCGAAAAATGCGCTTCGCCGCGCAGTTTCATCCGTCGTTCCCGGCGACCGAAATCAGGCGCCACGCTCAGCTCGGAGTGGCGGTTCAGGGCAATTACCGAGCCATCGCGCAGGGTTTCCGTGCGCACGGTTTCGGCGGCGGCGAATTGTTGGGCAGGGTATGGTTTCGGCGTAAGCAGCAGGAAACAGGCGATCAGCAATCCGGCAAATGCTGCAGCTGCGGCAACGGTCCAAAGCGGCAGTTTACGGGCCGGCTGATGGGCGGAAGTGTGCAGTTTAGCCTTGATTTTCAACAAGGCTGCTTCCGTGTCGATAGGGTATGCAGGGGTGATTTGAACGGCGCCGGCGTGTTGCCAGATGCTTTTCAAGTCGGCGAAATAGCGTCGGTTTGCTGCCGAATCGTCCAGCCAGTCCTCCACTTCGGAAGTTTCTTCGGTGCTGGCCTCTCCGGCGAGCAACTTGGCTAACAGCTCATCAATTTCGGCGTTTAAGTCAGGCATTGAAACGGATATTTAAATACGGTTGAAGGGTTATCGGAGGAATAAAAGCAAAATCAGCGCCAGAAAATCAGCCAGATGCTGTCGCATGAGGCGCAGAGCCTTGCCCATTTGGGTTTCCACGGTTTTGATGGACAGGTCGAGGTGTTCCGCGATCTCGCGGTATTTGAGCTCTTCAAAGCGGCTGAGTTCGAATATCTGACGGCATTGGGGCGGTAAAGTATCGAGGGCTTTCTGGAGCCGTTCGCCGAGGTCGGGGTCGGGCAAATGGAATACATCGATCGGATGGCGGGTGATTTCCGATTGGTAGCGCTCCCGGGTGCGGTGGCTGCGCAGGCGGTTCAGCGCCCGGTAGTGCACCATTTTATACAGGTAGGCGCGCAAGGAAAATTGCACCTGAAGTGTCGCGCGCTGTTCCCACAATTTTACAAAAGCATGCTGCACAAGATCTTCCGCAACATCCGCGTCTCCGTCGGTCAACCCCGTGGCATAGCGGCACAATGGGGCGTAGAGCGAACGGAACAACGCGTCGAATGCAGATTCGTCGCCATTCCTGATCGATTCCATTAAGCCGGGGTTGTCGTAGGCTTGCACGAGGGAGGCTTGTATTTAAGACACCGAAAGGTAGGATGTACCCTGATGGCGCAGGTAGAAAAAAATGAATCAGGTCTATGTCCCGGTTCGATTGGTCGCCGGAAGGGTACCGTTACTCGAAAGGGACCGCGGTGCTTGCCACCGAGTGGGCG
>JBGAJY010000158.1:0-13984 GCA_044224705.1 Saprospiraceae bacterium | reverse complement strand
ATTTTGGCCAGGACGAACTGGGTTTGGGCCTGAACTTATTGTTTATCAAAACCCCCAACCTCGAAGAATCCTGGGCCCCGGTCAACTTCTTTGACATCCACCAAAGCGCTTCCAATGTGCTGACTGCTTTCGATGCACCGATAGCCCCGCCCTTATTGCTGAACCTGGTACCGACGGCCGATTCCTTCCGTATCCGGGTTACTTATCAGCGGATTAGTACCATCGACGCCTACGGTCTGTTGTCCATTCCCGGCGGCACTTATGATGTGCTGCGAAAGAAACAAACCGAGTACAAGTCAATCGCTGTTGATGTAAAGGTAGCGCCGCTCGGGTGGATCGATATTTCGACCATCGGCGGTCAGCAGATCCTTCCACTAGGGACGGATACGATCACTACCTTTCATTTTCTGAATGATGCATCCAAGGAAGCTATTGCAGTATGCACACTAAATACTGCACAAAATGCGGTAACCGGTGTTCAGTACAAAGCTTTGAATGCCTCCTCCGCCATCTTAGCGCCAACATCTCATGGGCGGCTTTTTGCCTATCCCAATCCTGTTCAAAACACACTTTTTGTTCGTTTCGCAAACGTAGAAGGGGCAAATTTTCAATTACGGCTCATAAACGCGCAAGGGCGTCCGGTACTTGAACAGACCCCGAATGCAAGTGCAGCCGGAAATGACAGGGCTATTCCAGTCAACATGTTGGCGCCTGGCGTCTATGAATTGCTCCTGCTGCGTAACGGGGTAGTGGTTGGACGGACCAGGATAGTTAAAACCTGAGTCCAGGTCCAGTACCCCCAATCTGAAACATCGGGAATAAAATCAAACGCTTATTACCGAACGGAATAGACCTCCGTCAGCCTCCGCCCCCGTTCATCCACAAACTCCGGAAATTCAGCCAGCTCAATCCGCCTGTCAAAAACAGGGTCGATCACAATGGCGTCGCGTGATTCGTTCAAATCGCCCACGGGCCCGGAATACGCGAAGGGCATATCGCCCCGCCTGGGCATCCGGTACGCCACGATTCGGTTGGGAAACACGATGATCGTGTCCGCACCGCCCTCGAACGGCCGGATAAAGCGCTGCTCGGGATATAAACGGGCCTCTTCTGTCTCTTTCGCCCGTTCCGCCTGCATGTGCCGCAGGGTAGTAAGGCTCGTTATGCCAAAAAAAGCAAAGCCTCCAACGAGCGCTATGCCAAACACCGACCCCAGCCACACAGCGCGTGTATAATTGCCTGACTGATAAGCGATAAAGGCGTATATCAGCACTGCAAGGAGCAGGAGCAGCGGCAAAAAAATAAGCGCATTGAGTAGCCAGTTACCCGGCTTTTCGGCTGATCCAGGCGCATCGAAAGACATGGCAAACAAGAGTACGGACATGGCGCCTACGCCCAAAATAAGCAGAAGACCCAGGAGCATGAGCAACAAAGCGAGGATTTTCATGCTTCGTATTTATTTGTCAGTGAATGTTTTAGTTTGCTAAAAGTTTCACCACAACACCACTCCTATATTTACTCCGAACAGCACGTCCAGAAAACTGCTGTTCCCGGGTTCTAATTCGAATGTAAAAAACGCGCGGTTATCAATCAACTCGGCATCAGGCGGCAGCCGGCGGCTTACGTGGTGCGTCTGAAACCCCAGCCCCATAAAAGTCTCGAACAGAAAGCGCTGATCGCGGCCGAAATAGTGCGGCCAGGCAATGCGTCCGGCCAGGCCATAGGTCCGGACCGTTCTTTCGACCGGTAGAATTTCGATGTATTGCTGCCCCTGCCGGAAAACTTGACGGATGCTGATGTGCCGTATGTCGTGGTACCGGCCCTCGATCCCCAGATGAATGGCGCCGCTTTTTGTCGGCCGAAGCACGTATTTGAGACCGGTCCGCAAACGTAGTCCCCGGTATGATTCTCCCTTTTCATTGGCATAAACAGAGGAACCTAAAAACGCGCCGGCGCCCAATTCCGCTTCGATCCGGGGTGCCAAGCGGATATCGGCGGCCAGCGCCAGCGCTTCTTTGGTCGGATTGAGCAGCGGACTGAGGTTGAGCTTGAAGGTCAATCGCGGCACGTCGGATTGAGCCGTCGCCCCGGTGCACAGCAGCAGGAATAATGGAAAGAGGACGCGCATCTATTTTTCAATTAGGCCGACCTTTTTCAGCTCGGGCAATGCGCTGAGGTCAAAAATCTGAAAATCCGTTTTCGTGGAAACGATCATTTTACCGCCGTCGACAATCAGGTCGTACGGATCGTTTATTGAAACGGAAAAGCCTGACAACGGGCTCAGCGACAATGGATTGGAAATATCGAATATTTCCAGCCGATCAGCGCCTTCGTCGCATACGAACAGGTATTCGCCGCTGTAGCCCAGTCCATTGGGCATGTTCAAAGGATAAATTCCAACATTGATCGGCGCAGTCGGGTTGCTCACGTCGTACACGATCAGGGCGCTTTCTGCGGCGACGTTGCCGCAAATATTCTGGATGATCTTGACGGTGGAATAGGCATATTGGCCCTTCACCACTACCGGATCGCAACCGCCGAAAAAGGCGTCCTCCCGATCGGTTTTGGACAATATAGCCGGCGCAGCAGGGTTGCTGATATCGAGGATATAAAGCGCCGTGCGGGAACCCAGGTAAATGCTGTTGTCGTAGACGATGATCGTCTCCAGCCCGTACTCCGTCGCCAGCCGGTTGACCAGAACAGGCTGGTCGGGATTCTGCAGGCTGTATGTCAATACCTCGTTGGGGTTGAGCGTATACATGTAGCCGTTATGCACTGCAAAACGCGTGATCGAGCCCGACTTCCCCCCTGCTTCCAGAGCGGCGGAGTCCTTGCTGCACGCCAGTGCCAGCAGCGTAAGAAGTATGAAAAAAATGCTGAATCGTTTCATATTCAATCGGTTAGATTTTATTGATGGATCAGTTGACCGTGCTGCAGCGTGCATCGTCCAGAAAAATGTCCTCCCAGCCGATAACGGCCCCTTTGGATTCGTCCACGCATTCAAAAATACCGTCGTACAGCGGCGGATACAAGAGCGGGGAAAACACATCGGATTGCCGGTCGAGCACCTTGATCTGGTAAAGGTCGCTGATATCGATGGTCAGCAGATCGCGCCAGCTGTCGGCGTAGAGCCGCTTGCCGGCAATGGTAAAATCGGTGACGGCCGGGATTTGCAGGAAAGTGAGGCTCGTGATGTGCAGCGAGTCTTTCACATTGAACACATGAATGCCTTTTTTCTGCTCCAGCATGAAAAACAGGGTGTCTTGCAAAAAAATGGTACCCGACTGTTCGACGGGCTGTGGCGGCAGGTTGCGAACGTCGTACAAGGCTGAAACCGGCACGTATACCGGGCGTTTGCCCATACCGCTGAACGTTTCAGGTTCCCGCTTTACGCAAGCGGTCCATTGAAGGCAGCAGAGCAGAATAAAGGCGCAGGCGAACCCGTGGCGCCGAAAAGATTGAACCGGAAGAAAATCTTGGTCTGTTCGCATACTTGCTCAGATGTCTTTGCTTTCTAAAATATCTACCAAACCTGCCGGATCGGGCAAATAAATGCTCCGGCCTTTAATGCTGACCATGCCGGCCGATTTCAGGGTGTTCAGGGTCCGCACCACCGTTTCCAGAGAAGCGCCGACGTATTCGGCCAGGTCGGTACGCGTAATGGTGACCATCCCCGGCGGCGACCCCGAGCGGCGATATTGCTCGTGGAGGATCAGAAGGGTAAGGATGAGCCGGTGACGGACTGGAAACTGCGTGAAGATAGTCATTCGGTTCATCCACACCGCAAACTCGCGCGCCAGGGCCGTGAGCACGTTCCGGGCAAAAAAAGGCGATGTGTCGAGCATTTTCCGGAACGATTCGCCCGGGATGAAGCCGACTTCGGCATCTTCGAGCAAAATACAGGAAACCGGATTGGGTTCTTCGCCGATCAATTGACGATAAGCAATCAGATCGCCTTCGGAGTACACGTACATGGTCTGACGCTGCCCCCCGGGTGTTTGCTGGAAGATTTTAGCCTTGCCGGACAAGAGCAAAAAGGCGCCTTTCGGAAATATTCCCTGCCGGAACAGCACTTCGCCGCGTTTTCTCCTTTCAGGTTTGATCAGCTTCTGACACATCGCCAGGTCTTTGTCCGGCAATTCGGTCAGAATGAATGCATTTTGAAAAAGATAAGGCTGGACGGTCCGTCCAACCCGTAGGTTAAGATCATCGATCATGAGCGGAGAAAAGCGTGTGATCCTTTCTGTTGACAAACCTCTGTAAAGGCCACTTCTGCGGTTGACAAGGTAAAAAGACAGGGATACCATTTCTCCATAAAAGTTGAGCCACCCCAGGTATCCCCGGGATGGCTCATTCTAATACCAATGCTTTTCTTTTCCGTGCTTATTTCCAGGGAAGGTCGTCCACCCTGCGGCCGATGGCGTAGCCTAAATCGAGGGCTGCCTCCGAATCCATTCTGAAATGGACCCCGATCGGCAGGCGCGAATAGGCGTTTTCCTGCGCCATTTCGTAGAAATTGTTGAACGAACGCGGCGTGCCGATAAAGTCGGTGCGGTCTTCATGGCAGCGGTCGGTCATCGCGAAATTGTTTCCGAATTCCGAGGTCAGCACCTCTGCCGCAGCCCCGCCGAAAGTCCCGTGACCGGAAGGATAGGTCGGAAAGGACGGCGTGAAATATTGTCCTGCACCGTCAGGGCACATGATCGAATTCCAGCCCTGGTGCCCCATCTCGTTGCGGATGTAATCGACTGGGCGCAGCAGGTTGAAGCGGTATTTTTCGCCCCAGGCCCGGATGCCGGCATCGCAAACCGCCATACCGACTTTGGCCTGAACGACGACCGCCTTGGCCAAATTGGCCGTGGTATTCACGAGTGCCTGGTTGGCGATGGCGATCCAGTGTCCGGCTGGGGTAAACGTGAGGGCAGGACAATCGTCGCTCCAGAACTCGGCGATCCAGCGGTCTTCATAATTCTGGCCCTGTTTGATCAGGTTGACCTTGTTCTCCGTTTCCTTGGCCTGCACATAAAACTCACTGTTTTCGTCGGTGCTGAACGGAAGCGGGTCGACGCAGATGTCGTTGGACGTGGCGGCGAAGGTGCGGACGTTACCCCAGTGCGGCAGCAAAGCCTTGCCAAAATTGGGATAGGTGGGCTTCCACAGCCCCGGCCCGACGGGCGGCACATAGCCGGGATCGGTGTTGTGCAGGTAACCCTCGTGACCGGCCGCATCGGTCTCCGACCAGGCGTATACCGCCTCGGCCACGGATTTGCCCCAATCCACCGATTTTCCAAACAATTCCGGAGCCACCTCCGCTTCGTATTTCGCGTTGAAATAGCTCTGCAAAGTGATGATCTTCGAAATTTGGGCCGCCGGCGCCGTGGGGTACAATTTCAGGATAATCGTCGCGTAGGCGCTGTTCAGCGCGGCAGGGTAGTGGTACCCCTCGCCGGTTTCGGCAGTCGGCAGATTCAATCCGCTGAAATGGCTGCCCAGGGACTTGTACTCGGGCATGCCGGGCACGGCGGTCTCGTAGGCCGCCAAACCGATGTAGGCGAAAGCGCGGGCCGAAACCGGCGGCAAATACCCGGGCGTAAAACGTTCGACGTCCAGCAGCAGTTCGTTCCATTTTACGACCACTTCATTGTCGTAAGCGGCGGTCAGCGGCTGGGTTTCGATGGGCTTGTCGTCGCGCTGACAAGCCGGCAAGAGGGCGAGAAAAGCGATTGCGGTCAGGCACAGCCTTCCCGGAAAGGGTAATTTACTCAACATAGGTTACTCCGTTTTAATTAGTGAATCGGGGGGATTATTGACAAGATGCTGTTGCGGCGGAAAGAAATTCTTGAGTGTAGGCTCGGCCGGCGGCAGCGTCCTTTTGACCTACTTTTTGCAGAAACTCGATTTTTTGCCGCTCGAAAGCCTGTTTTTCGGCCAATAAATTGCGGACTTGCGCGGCCAGCAGGGCGTCATATTGCCCCGCCTGATCGACGAGGGATTGGGTGCCGGCGTCGAGTTGCTTGAAGGACTGGAACATGCGGATGTGATCGGCGTTCCGCGCTTTCAAAAATGTTTTTCGATCCTGTTCGGGGAATCCGGCGGGCAAGGCGCGCTCCAATCGGGCGGTCGTGACGTCCCACAAGCTGTCGATAATCGTTTTGAGCAGACAATGGCGGTGTTCCAGCTCGGCGGCGCGTTGCAGCAGGCCGGCGTGTTCTTCTTTCCAGGGGCTGCTGTTTTGACAGCTCGGAAGCGTGACCAGAAGGGTCAGAGAAAGGAAAATTGAAAGAAAATAAACAGGTGCCTTCATGGCCATAAAGGTCAAGAGGCAGCACTGGACCAAGTTTGACAAAAGTCAAACATCGGGGCGGAAGGGATTTTTTAAGTGCTTTTTAAGGCTGGGAGAGCATGGGCGGCAGCGTTGTTCTTCACAAATACCGCCCCAAAATATTCTCCATCCACTCCTGCCTTCCGCTTCGCTGCGCCGGCTCGCCCTGCAACTCCGCAAGCCGCGCCAAATCAGCCAACCCGAGCCGGCCGGCTTCAAATTCCTTGCCTTTCCCTTCATCAAAAGACGCGTAGCGCTCCGCCCGCAGTTTCCGGTAATCGGACTGCTGCAAGATGCGATCGGCTGCCAGCAGGGCCCGCGCGAAAGCGTCCATGCCGCCGATATGGGCGTGGAAAATGTCTTCGAGGTCGGTGGAATTGCGGCGGGTTTTCGCGTCGAAATTGATGCCGCCGCTGTGCAGTCCGCCGGCTTCGAGGAATACGAGCATCATCTCGGTGAGCTCGTACACGTTCACCGGGAACTGGTCGGTGTCCCAACCGTTCTGATAATCGCCGCGGTTGGCGTCCATGCTGCCGAGCAGCCCGGCGTCGGCGGCCACCTGCATTTCGTGCTGCATGGTGTGCTGGGCCAGGGTGGCGTGATTCACCTCCAGGTTGAGTTTGAAATCGCCGAGCAGCTCGTATTCCCGCAGGAAATTGATGCATGTAGCGGCGTCGAAATCGTACTGGTGTTTGGAGGGCTCCATAGGCTTCGGCTCGATCAAAAACGTGCCTTTAAAACCCTGTGCCCGCGCATAATCCCTGGCGGCGTGCAGGAAACGGGCCATGTGATCCAGTTCGCGTTTCATGTTGGTATTGAGCAGCGACATGTAGCCTTCCCGGCCGCCCCAGAAGACGTAGTTCTCTCCGCCCAAACGAATGGTGATGTCCAGCGCGTTTTTCACCTGCGCGGCGGCATGGGCTACGACGGCAAAATCCGGATTGGTCATGGCGCCGTTCATGTAGCGCGGGTGGGAGAAGAGGTTGGCGGTGCCCCAGAGGAGTTTTACGCCCGATTCGACCTGTTTTTGATGGGCATATCCGGCGATCTGGTCGAGGCGCTTGCGGCTCTCGACCAGCGTGGCGCCTTCGGCGATGAGGTCAAAATCGTGGAAGCAATAGTACGGGATGCCCATTTTGGTGATGAACTCGAACCCTGCGTCCAGTTTGTCCTTCGCCAGTTCGAGCGGATCGGCTGCAGCGAGCCAGGGAAACGCCTTGGTCGGCGCGCCGAACGGATCGCTGCCGGTGCCGCCCAGCGTGTGCCACCAGGCTACGGCAAAGCGGAAATGTTCTTTCATGGGTTTTCCAGCCACCAGCCGGTCCTCGTCGTACCAGCAAAAAGCGAGCGGATTATCGGTGTCCGGACCCTCGAACCGTATCCGGCCGATGCCTTTAAAGTATTCTTTTTTGCCGTTTGTGACCGTGATCCGGTTCATTTTATGCGTTTCCATGATCGTGATGATTTAACTGATGGCTTTTTTCAAATCGGACAACCAGTTCTGGTAGCTCGTTTCAAGCGCCTCGTTTCGATCCGTTGGTTCGTAGGTTTTGGTCACCCGTACGGATTTAACCGCATCTTCCAAAGAATGGTAAAACCCGCTGGCCACCCCTGCCGCCTGCGCGGCGCCGGCCGCCCCGGTCGTGTCCGCCATTTCAATGCGGCAGCCGACCAGGTCGGAAACGGTTTGCGCAAAAACGGCGGATTGAAAAAGGTTGTCGTTGCCGGCACGGATGAGCTGCACGTACAGACCCATTTTTTGCAAAATATCCATACCGTACACGAAGGAAAACCCGATCCCTTCGAGGGCCGCCCTGAAATAGTGTGCCCGTGTATGACGGTTAAAATGCAGGTTGTTCACCTGCGCGCCGATGTTGAGATTGCCCAGCATACGCTCTGCGCCGTTGCCAAACGGCAGGATGCGCAACCCGTCCGAACCCTGCGGCACAAACGCGGCTTGTTGCTCCATCGCGTGGTAGGATTGTCCTTCCAGGGCTATGTTCTGCCGCATCCATTGGTGCTGGCTGCCCGCGCCGTTGATGCACAACAGAATGCCGATCCGCGCTTGTTCGGCACTGTGGTTCACGTGTGCAAAACCATTGACCCGCGACTGTAAATCGTACACGGGCCGATCCACCACGCCATACACCACGCCGGAAGTGCCGCCCGTAGCGGCTACTTCACCGGGTTGCAAAACGTTGAGCGACAAGGCATTGTTGGGCTGGTCACCGGCCCGGTAAGTTACGGGAATACCCGCCGGAAGTCCTGTTTTGCCGGCCGCTTCGTCCGTGATACGGCCTTGCACCGAACAGGTAGGGACAACCTGCGGGACCAGGTTTTGATGTATCCCGAAATAATCCAGCACCTGTTCGGCGAGCCTGTTTTTTTGAAAATCCCAAAGGATACCTTCGGAAAGCCCGGACGCAGTAGTGGCAATTTCGCCGGTCAGTTTCATGGCGATGTAATCGCCGGGCAGCATGAATTTATGGATGCGCTGGTAAATCTCCGGTTCGTGGTCCTGAACCCATTTGAGTTTGGAGGCGGTAAAATTGCCCGGCGAATTCAGCAGTTGCGACAGACATTTTTCCCGCCCCAGTGCTTCAAAAGCCAGATTGCCGATGGCCACGGCCCGGCTGTCGCACCAGATGATCGCGGGGCGTAATACCCGCTGGTTTTTATCCACGAGCACCAGTCCGTGCATCTGGTAGGCGATGCCTGTGGCCCGGATGCCGCTGGCCCGGATACCCGTTCGGCGCAGCAGCTCCCGGGTGACGGCGCACACGTTCTGCCACCAGTTGTCAGGGTCCTGCTCCGCCCAATCGGGCTGGGGCGCCTGGATGGACATTTCGGCGTCTGGCGATTTGAGCACCGCCACCAATTCCCCGGTATCCATCCGGGTGAGCGCCGCCTTGATGGACGAAGAGCCGATGTCGTAACCAATTAAGTACATGTTGGCTTCATTTTACCCATTGATCGATGGCTTTCCAGGCGTCGACGTACTCAAAGGTGTCGAGGTTTCGCCAGAAATCGAGCGTTTCCCGGAGCTGCGCAACGGATGAAACGCCGAGCACCAGCCCGCCGATTCCGGACTGTAAAGCGGCGAATATCAGCCCGACGTGGTTCATGGTGCGCAGCGGAGGCCGTACGAAAGCAAGGTTCAAATGGCTCAGTAAGGTCTTTAATTCTGCCATTTTTTCACTGAAACGGACCGGGTCGATGCCACGCGCCAGCAAGGTGCTGTCGGCCGAATAATTGTCTTCCAGTTTCAAGCCGCCGGCATTGATCCCGTAAGCCAGCAGACGGTGCCCGCCCTCGTGAAAAGCCGCATATCGCGCAAAATCACTCTGCAAAATGTTGTGCTTCAATTCAATATCGAAAACCAGATTGAAATCCTGATTGGCCCGCGCGTACAATTCCGGATGGGCGATACCGGACAAGCCCGGCCGCAAGCCAAATTCTGACTGTGCGATCGACAAAGCGCTCAAGGTACTCCGGATGGCCGTTTCATCGTCGCGATTGTCCCAGTGCACCATCAGTCCGTGCAGGTTGTCACCCAGCAGACGGCGGTATTCTTCGGCCATCATGAGCAGGAAGGAAGGGGAGAGGTTGGCCTCCGGCGAGCGCAGGTTGTCGAGGCTGCCCACTTTCATGGTCACGCGCAGGTCCCGCAGGCCGTGGGCGGCAATATATTCCGCCAGGATTTTTTCTGCCGCGCGGAAGTCGGCCGGGTTTTTATTGATCGGATAATTGGTTGCCGCGTCGATCTCGCGGTAGCCGGCTTCAATCCACGCTTCGAGCAATTGGAAGGCGCTTACGCGCGACACGTTCCAGCCCCATTGGGCGGTACCGAGCAGGAGGTCGGGCAGTGGGTGACTCATTTGGGCGTGTTTTTTTCGAGCAAATCGAGGGTGTGGTCCAGCAGTTCCGTCCCGCCCCAGGCCTGGTGGCCGGGCACCACGATTTGCAGGTCGGGGAAGCGGGCCTGCAGGCGGCGTATCGATGCGGGCCATTCCGCCAGGTTGGCTTCAGCGATATAACCCAGCCCGGAGGCTTCGAGGCTTTTGACAAAACAACCGCCGAACAGTAAGTGCTGGTTTTCGAAATAGAGCACCATGTTGTCGGAGGTGTGGCCGGGTCCGGGGTAAAAATACCGGAAGCGGATATTGCCCAACTGGCCGCCGCCGTCGTCGGACATGGGCTCGTATTCGGGCGCTTTCGTTTTTCCTTTTTGCAAAATCGCCGCCGTTCGCGGCGCCATGCGGATGGGTATTTTTTGTTTTTCAAAAAGAGAGAGCCCGCCAGTGCGGTCTTCGTGCGAGTGGGTGACAAAAACGGCGCGCACGGGTTTGTTCAAATGGCGTTTCACCCAGCGCAGCAGCTTCCTGGTTGGCTTTTTGCCCCAGCCTGTATCCACAATCAGCACAAAATCAGTGTCTTCCACGATCAGACCGTTGGAAGGGAAGCCCTTTTGGTAGCTGGTATGCACCCAGATACCGGGCGCCACGGGGGCCACAAACAGTTCATTGCTTTGGGCAAAAAGCGGGAATGCACTCCACAGCGCGATGCAGGCAAGGAAGTAACGCATGGTTCAACGCGGTTTTCGTTTTTTGAGAACCCGCATTGCCGTCAAATATTGTCTGGCCAGGCGGGGAATATCGACCTTGCTTCCGCTCGTATCGTCGGTCCAACGGACTGGTAATTCGCACATTTTCAAACCTTTCCATTCGGCTGTCGCGAGTAATTCCGTGCTGAAAAACCAGCCGTCCGATACGGCGCCGGCGTCCATCAATAGCCGGACGTGTTCACGGCGGAGCCATTTGAAGCCGCACATGCCGTCGGAAAACCGCGTGCCGAGGTACAACCTGACGATCCAGTTGAATACCCGGGAGGTGATCTCGCGTTTGAGCGTGCGGCCGATCACCCTCGATTTCCGGTGCAAACGGGTGCCGTATACCAGGTCGAAACCCTCGGTCGCGAGGGCGTTGTAGGCCTGTATAAAATGCTGTAAATCAGTGGCCATGTCGAGGTCCATGTAGCCGACAATGTCCGCTTGGCTCTGTGTCCAGGAGGTTTTCAGAGCAAGGCCCACGCCCTTTTTGGGCACCCGCACCAGGTATACTTCGGGCAATTCGTCAGCGATGGCCGCAGCAATATCGGCCGTGCCGTCGGTGCTGCCGTTGTCGGCGATGACGATGTGCCACTGCTGGCGGTCGGGGAAATGGCGGCTCAGGAATTCGTGCAAGACCCGAACTTGCCGGTCGAGCGTCTCTGCTTCGTTCAGTACGGGGATGGTGACCTCGAAATTCATTTTGTCGGTAGGACGGTGCGGTTAGCGGTACGCGGGCAAAGGTATGCGGACTCCTCACAACCTTCTAGAGCGGGCGGCACAGCGCAATTGCTAGCAGTTGTTCTGATTTTTCCAGACGGTTTATCTGCCGTTTTGAGTTTCTTTGTCGGAAATTCCCGGATTGTCGACGACGATTTTAGCACGTCGGGGGATTCCCCCGTCACATTTGCCGGGTAATTTTTTGCACATCAAATTTCTTGGGTTTCCGCAAGGTTCAATGAGTGATTTACTGAAAAAATTCAAATCCATTTTTGTTGTTGAGGAAGAAGGCAGTACGGCCGCCGGACCTGCGCAGGCAAACGCTCCGGCCACGGCTAATCCCGCCCAAATGCCTGAACCTCAGTCAGTCAGTTCCGGCGCCGTGAGCGACAAATTCATGGATATTTTGATGAATGCCCTGGACAAGAACAACCAGGACGGATTCGATTACCTCGAATTCCGGCAGGCGCTGAAAAACCTCGCCAAAATGCCCATGGACGAGGTCACCCGTTACCAATCGGCCTACGCCATGGCGCAGACCATGGGCGTCACGCCGGCCAAACTGGTGGAGTCGGGCAAATTTTACCTCAACGTACTGGCCTCCGAGCAAACCCGCTTCAACGAAGCGCACGACCAGCAGCGCAACAAGCTGATTGGAAGTCGCGAAGACGAGGTCAAAAACCTGGAAGCCGCCATCGTAGAGAAAACCGCGCAGATCAAACAACTGACCCAGCAAATCGAGGAACACCGCCAGCGCAGTGACCAGGTTCGCAAGGAGATCAGCGACAGCACGGTCAAAATTGAAAACACCAAAGCCGATTTTGAAGCGACCTTCAACGCGGTAGCCGGCCAAATCGAAGATGATCTGGCCAAGATCCAGCAGCATTTGAAATAAAAAGGTTGATGAGGGTTTATCAACCTTATCAACCCTCCTCAACCTTTCATCAACCTTTTTTAAAAATGAACGAATCTTTGAAAAACCCTTTCGTTGTCTTTATTGCGGGTTTGCTCACCCTTTGGCTGATCTACTATTTGCTGAAACTGACGATCGGCTTCTTTTGGGTGTTCGTGCTGGCCTTCGTGGTATTGTACTTCGTGAATAGCCGTTTTCGCCGCTCCGTGCGGGCATTTCTGAACGGCATCTTCCATCGTTCCTGACAAAACAAAACTTACTAACCCATTGATTTGCAACGCTCTATGAGTACTGAAATGCAACCGATCAAACCCAAAAACTTCTGGGAACGCCCCGAAGGCGTCACGGGTGGAATTTTTACCGCAGCCATCCTGCTCGGCGGCGGCTACCTGCTCTACAAGGCCCTGCCGACGCTGATCGCGCTGGCGGAAAATACCCTTTACCTCGCGGGTTTGCTCGCGGCATTGGCGGCCCTGGTGTACATCGTGCTGGACCCGAAAATGCGCAACCTGATCTGGTACATGTACAAATCGTTCATGCGCTGGATCACCGGTCTGTTTGTCCAAATTGACCCGATCGGCATCCTGAAAAGTTACATCGAAGACCTGAAAGACAATCTGGGCAACATGAACACCCAGATCAGTAAACTCAAAGGCCAGATGTACAAGCTGGGCGAAATGATCAAGGCCAACCAGAAGAACATCCAGAATAACCTCGGCCTGGCCAGCAAAGCCAAAGAGGTGGGCCGCGACGCCATCATGGTGCTGCAGGCCCGCAAAGCCGGCCGTCTGCAGGAATCAAACGTGAAACTTGAAGACCTCTACAAAAAAATGGAAGTGCTCTACCGGGTGCTCACCAAAATGTACGAGAACTCCGAGATTATGCTCGAAGACCTGCAGGACCAGGTAATGGTGAAAGAACAGGAATACAAAGCCATCAAAGCCAGTCACTCAGCCATTCGTTCGGCCATGAACATCATGAGCGGCAACTCCGACAAGAAATACATGTACGACATGGCCCTCGAAGCCATGGCAGAAGACGTAGGTCAGAAAGTCGGTGAAATGGAGCGTTTTATGGACATGTCCAAAAACTTCATGGACTCCGTCGACCTGCAAAACGGCGTGTTCGAAGAAGAAGGCATGGCCATGCTCGAAAAATGGGAGAAAGAAGGCGTATCCTTCCTGCTCGGCGGCGACAAAGCCAAAATCGTGGCCAAAGCCAATAGCGCCAGCGAAGTGCTCGACCTCAACGCTCCGGTCTCCGTGCCGACCAAGGCTGAACGCGGGGGCAATCAGTACGATTCATTTTTTGAACAATAACGTTGTTTTTTTTCGCGCAGATTTTTTCGCGCAGATTGTTTCGCGCAGATGTCTCCGCAGATTTTACGCAGAAAAAATGACGCATAGAATTCTGCGTAAAATCT
>JBGAJY010000157.1:0-14080 GCA_044224705.1 Saprospiraceae bacterium | reverse complement strand
CGACATACTTGTAAACGCCATGTCGGCCGGTATCGTACGTGTTGGCGAAACGGTAAGCGCTACTGCAGGCCAGCCTGGCAACCCCGTTTTTATCGTCGGTTCCGCCACGGGTAAAGACGGCATCCACGGCGCCACATTTGCCTCTGCCGACCTGACCGAAGATTCGCACGAAGACCTCCCGGCCGTGCAGGTCGGCGACCCTTTTCAGGAAAAACTGCTGCTCGAAGCCTCGCTCGAAGCTATCCAAACCGGAGCCGTCATCGGCATGCAGGACATGGGCGCGGCGGGCATCACCTGCTCCACCTCTGAAATGAGCGCCAAATCGGGCGTCGGCATGCGGATCGATCTCGATAAAGTGCCCACCCGCCAGCAAAACATGAAAGCCTGGGAAATTCTGCTTTCGGAAAGCCAGGAACGTATGCTCATCGTGTGCGAGCCAGGTCGCGAGGCCGAAATTCTGGCGGTATTCGACAAATGGGACCTGCCCTGCGAGCGCATCGGCGTCACCACCGACACCGGAATGCTCGAATACTACCACCACGGCAAACGGGTCGCCGAAGTCCCGGCAGAAACCCTCGTCCTGGGCGGAGGCGCTCCGGTTTACGTCCGCGAGCAAAAACGACCGGATTACCTCGACGCCATCGAGTCTTTTGACCTCAACACCGTCAAACAACCAGCCGACCTGCGCAGCGCTGCAAAAAAACTGTGGCGCTCGCCCAATCTCGCTTCCAAAAACTGGATCACGCGGCAATACGATTCCATGGTGCAAACCGGCACCATGACCACCAACCGTTATTCAGACGCGTCGGTGGTGTACGTGAAAGGCACCCGAAAGGCTATTGCCCTTACCACCGACTGCAATTCGGCCTACGTGTATGCCGACCCCTACCGGGGCGCCATGATCGCCGTGGCCGAAGCTGCGCGCAATATCGTTTGCGCCGGCGGCGAGCCGGTGGCCATCACCAATTGCCTCAATTTTGGAAACCCCTACAACCCGGAAGTGTATTACCAATTCGCCGAAGCCATCCGCGGCATGGGCGACGCCTGCAGGCGTTTTGATACGCCGGTGACGGGCGGAAACGTGAGTTTTTACAACCAATACGCCAAAGACGGCAAGGTGATCCCGGTTTATCCGACGCCTACCATTGGCATGCTTGGCCTTCTCGATGATTTTGAGCAGATGATGACGCTCGACTTCAAAAACGAGGGGGATAAAATTTACCTGCTGGGCGTCAGCCGCAATGATTTGGGCAGCAGCGAATACCTCCGGGTGGTGCACGGCACGGAATTCAGCCCATGCCCCCACTTCGACCTGGAAGAAGAGGTCGCCTTGCAGCAAGTGCTGAAAAAAGCCATTCAGGAAGCGCTCGTACAATCGGTACATGACGTGAGCGACGGCGGGCTACTGACCGCCCTTGTCGAAAGCGCTTTGCCACAAGGCCTCGGTTTCCACGTCAACAACCGCACGGACATCCGGAACGATGCCTGGCTGTTCGGCGAATCCCAAAGCCGCGCGATCGTGACGGTCCGACCTGAACAAGCCGCCATTTTCGAACGTTTTCTGGTCGATGAAAACCAGCCGTTTGAGCCCCTGGGCGTGGTGGTTGGAGACGTCGTCGTTGTGAATGGCGAGGATTGGGGCAATATTGCCGATTGGAAACAGACCTATGATACCCTGTTGAGCGAAATCATGAATTGAACTGATCAATCCATTTTTTGACTGATACCTTAACTATTTTTCATTCAGACAACCTGATATTTATGAAAATGATAAAATCGGTTTTGATGTTTTTGCTGCCCGTCATGCTGCTTTTTTCTTCCTGCGGAGAAAAAGGCCATGAGATCAAGGGGACAATCACAAACGCAGCCAACCTGAAAGCGAAGGTGGAGCAATCATTTTTCGACCGGACTACCATAGTTCTGGGCACTACCACCTGCGACGCCAGCGGTAATTTTTCCTTCAAACTGGAAAAACCCTTCGAACGCGGACTCTACGTCCTCACCGTCGGCGACAAGCGGATGTATTTCATGCTCGACGGCTCCGAAAACGTGGTGGAAGTAAAAGGTGACCTCGCCACCATTGATAAACTCCAGGTCGAAGTTACTGGCTCCGAAGCCATGAAATGCTACGCCGATTTTGTCCAAGGCCTCTTCGCCAACCCGCCCGCCGATCCGGAAGCTTCCAAAAAATTGATTGCTGAAAAAGGCTGCAATCCGCTGCTGCGCGCCTTCTTTATTTCTCAGCTGATGGGCCGGAATGCGCCGCAGTACGTGAACGATTTCAAGGCCGCCAGCAAAGACCTCTCCGATTACATGCCGGGTTCGAAATACGCCACCTTCTATGCCAAAATGATCGCCGACCTGGAAAACCAGATCGCCAATCCGCCGGAAGCACAGGCGGCCGGTAATGAAAAAGTCAAAGTCGGACAGCAGGCGCCCGAGATTTCCCTTCCCGACCCCGAAGGCAAGGTGCGTTCCTTGTCCAGCCTCAAAGGCAAAGTGGTGCTGCTCGATTTCTGGGCCAGCTGGTGTGGTCCGTGCCGCCGCGCCAATCCGCATGTGGTCGATATGTACAAAAAGTACAAAAACCGGGGTTTTGATGTATTCAGCGTTTCGCTCGATCGCCAGGATGGCAAAGACAAATGGGTTCAAGCCATTCAGAACGATGGCTTGGAATGGGCGAACCACGTCAGCGACCTCAAATTTTGGGATAGCGCGCCGGCAGCCACTTACGGCGTACGCGCCATTCCGCACACTTTCCTGATCGGCCGCGACGGCAAGGTTGTCGCAGTTAACCCGCGTGACGATCTTGAAAATGCAATTTTGAAAGCGCTGTAACCAGTAGATTGCATGAAACGCAGAAACCCGCAACGGATGGTCCGTTGCGGGCTTCTGCTTAATACGACACATCTTTTCACTCCACCGCCGGAACGGGAGTATTGGCCAGGCTGATGATATGGTCATTGGCCAGGTCGGTCTCGATCAGGCCGTCGCGCAAGCGAACAATGCGGTGGGCATATAATGCGATATCCTGTTCGTGGGTGACGAGGATGATCGTGTTGCCGTTTTTATGGATTTGCTCGAACAGCGCCATGATCTCGTAAGAGGTTTTGGAATCGAGGTTGCCCGTCGGTTCGTCGGCAAGGATAATAGCAGGGTCATTTACCAAGGCCCTGGCGATGGCTACGCGCTGGCGCTGACCACCGGAGAGTTCATTAGGCTTGTGCAGAACCCGGTCGCCGAGTCCGACGGACTCGAGCACCTTGCGCGCTTTTTCGAGGCGTTCTTCTTTCGGCACACCGGAATACACCAGCGGCAGCGCCACGTTTTCCAAAGCCGACAAGCGCGGAAGGAGGTTGAAAGTCTGGAAAACGAACCCGATTTGACGGTTTCGGACTTCGGCCAGTTCGCCGTCGTCCATGGTGCTCACCTCGATATCGTTCAGGAAATATTCGCCGCTTGTCGGGGAGTCGAGACAACCCAGCAGGTTCATCAGCGTCGATTTTCCGCTGCCGGAAGGGCCCATCAGGGCCACGTATTCGTTTTTGTTGATATCAAGGGATACGTCTTTGAGCGCTTCAACCTTTTCAGCGCCCATGATGTATGTTTTGTTCAGGTGACGGATGGAGATCAGCATAAGTGTTGTCCGGTGATGTTCAAGCGTAATTGGGGGTGTTTTAGTCAATAACTTTTGGAACCCGGAAAAACTGATCGTCGTGCCTGGGCGCATTAGTCAACGCTTCTGCCGTAGTGACCTGTCCTGCAATTTCATCGGGCCGGTCGGCTTGCAGCGATTGGTTCAGGTAAACAAGCGGTTCGATCCCTTCGGTATTTAACAGCCTGAGTTGATCGATCATTTGCAGAATACGTTCCAGGTCCTGGGTCAGTTTGGCGCGCTCGGCTTGTGCCAATTGCAGACGGGCCAGTTTTTCAAGGCCCGAAATAAGTTGCTCGTCCATGTTTAAAGAAAAAGACTAGATGATTGGAGCGTGTTGCTCGTTGAACGGACGGAGTTGTCCGTTAAGCGGTCTGGAAAAAACGTTGAAGGAAGATGCGGCATCGTGGAATGAACGCCTATTTTCGCAGCGCACAAAAGTAAAAGAATGAATTCGAGTTTACCCTCCGACAAAACCCTCATCCGTCATGTTGCTATCGCTGGCAATATCGGTGCCGGCAAAACCACCCTTACAGAAATGCTCAGCCGCCACTTCGGCTGGGACGTACACTACGAAAACACGGAAAACAACCCGTATCTCGCCGATTTTTACCTCGACATGAAGCGTTGGTCGTTCAACCTGCAGGTCTTTTTCCTGTCGAGCCGCTACCAGCAGGTGCTCCGCATCCAGCAAGGCAACCGGACCGTGATCCAGGATCGCACGATTTATGAAGACGCCTTCATTTTCGCACCCAATCTGGCCGACATGGGACTGATGGAACGCCGCGATTTTGAAAATTATACCACACTCTTCCAGTCCATCGTATCTCAAATTAAAGCCCCGGACCTGCTCATTTACCTCAAAGCCAGCATCCCGACCCTCGTGGACCATATCCAGATGCGCGGCCGCGACTACGAGGGCAGCATCAGTCTGGATTACCTGAAACGGCTGAACGAGCGTTACGACAACTGGATCAACGGCTACCACGAAGGCAAACTGCTGGTCATCAACGTCGACCATCTCGATTTTCAAAACAGCCCGGAAGACTCCGGCAAAGTGCTGGAACTCGTTCAGGCCGAATTGCATGGCCTGTTCTGAGCCTGACCAGTCACGTCCAACCTTCGCTCAAAATTTATGGAAAAGAAGATCACCATCATTTCCGGCGCGTCGCGCGGCATCGGACGAGCCATCGCTACAAGGCTGGCCCGCGAAAATCACTTCGTCATGCTGCTGGCCCGCAATGCCGAAGAACTCACCGAACTCGAATTTGAAATCGATCAGGCAGGTGGAAAATCACTGTCTTTCCCGCTCGATATTGCCGACGAAACCCAGGTAAATCAGGCGGTGACGCAAATTATAAGCGATTTCGGAAGCATCGACACGGTGGTGAACAACGCCGGTATCGGTATTTTCAAAAATGCCGACGAACTGGACGCTGAAGACTGGGACCGCGTAATGGATGTGAACGTAAAAGGCACTTTCCTGCTTACCAAAGCCGCTTTGCCGCATTTGAAAGCCGCGGGAAAAGGCCATATCGTCGGCATCGCTTCCGACGTGTCCAAACGTACCTTTGCCGGCGGCAGCCTGTACACCGCCAGTAAATACGCCCAGCATGCGTTTTTTGAATCGCTTCGCAAGGAAGTCCACCCTTTGGGCGTGAAGGTCAGCGTGATTTACCCGGGCCTGGTGGATACTTATTTCCACGACGGCCCTCCGGGCCAGGCCAAACGATCCGGCTACCTTCAGCCTACCGACATTGCCGACGCAGTCTCATACCTGCTGAATGCACCGGAACACGTACTTATCGACGAGATGATGCTCCATCCGATGGTTCAAAACTGGTAGTTCGCAATGGATATCGAGCAATTTCGCGAATACTGTCTGGCTAAAAAAGGCGTCACCGAGGACTTTCCTTTTGACGAAGTCACCCTTTGCGTGCGGGTGATGGGCAAAATTTTTGCCATCACCGGACTCGAAGCGGAGCAATTTTCCGTCAACCTGAAATGCGACCCCGACTATGGCGTGGAGCTGCGGGAGCGGTACGCGGAAATTCAGCCGGGGTGGCACATGAATAAAATCCACTGGAATACGGTCGACTTCGAGGGTTCACTCGATCAAAGTTTATTGCGGCAATTGATCGATCATTCCTACCAGCAAGTGGTCAAAACCCTGAAAAAAGCGCAACGGGAAGCACTGGAAGCCCTCTGATTCAATGAAAGAGGTACAATAGCACACCAGAAGCGATCAGGGTAAAACCCGTCACCAGTCCCGCGCTGTGCTCCCAGGCGTGCCAGTCAAGGCGTTTCAAACCGGCCAGGGCGAGCCGCATCCAGATCAGCATTCCGGCAATCGTGACGGTCCCGTAAGTCAGCGCCAGCCAGCCGGTAAAGCCCCAGCCGTATTCGCCCGCAGCCAGGAAAAAGCCTTCAATTTCCAGGCACGGAGAAAAGAACATAGCAGCCGCCAAAGAAATGGTAAGGCTCCATCCGAATTTTTCACCCTGCAGATGAAAATGGTGGTGGTAATAATGCCGGTACAGGAAATAGACACCCAACAACACCAGCAACGCAGGTGCAATCCAATGAGTAAAATGTTCAGCCTGAGCAGCCAGGGTGCCGCCGGCAGCGGCCAGAATCACACCCAATAAGACAGTACTCAGCACGTGGGCCAACCCCGCCAGAAAAGTGACGCCAAGGGTTCGTGACACAGACCAGCCAGCCTGACGACTCACTGCGAGCACAGGCAGCCAGTGGCTCGGAATCAACGCATGAAAAATGCTCAGCAGAATACTGCCGGCCAATAGGGTGTACATGAATATGCTAGTTGATCAAAACAGCCCGCAATTAACGCTGAACGCGCAACTTCGCCAGCATTTCTGTGGAAAGGCTGTCTGCATAGGTGCCATAAGCATCTACCACTACGCCTTTGACGCCGTTTTTCCCTTCAATCGCATACACGATGTCGCTGTCGTCCGGATTGGAAGCGCCTTCAAACCGGTGTACTTCCACGATCTCGAAATCGTCCGGATGAAGTTGTAAGGCAGGTTGTTTACAAGCCAAACAATGTGCCTGCAAGTCGAAATCGACCGTAAAACCGCGCTGGTTCAGGTCATCAAGTGCTTCAACAAGGGTGCGGTACTGGGAGGTCATGACAATCTGATTTATTTGGAAATAACGGGTTGCAAATATATCAAACAGCTCTACTGCACTTTGGTTTAAGCACTGCTGCCACTTAAAAAATGGACCGGACGGACCCGTTTGTCCGCCCGGTCGAAAGTATTGAGCCAGAAATGTGCAATGGATCAGAACGGCAGCAATGCGCTGACGGTGAGGCTGAGCTGGAGATTGGCATTGGCCGTCACGCGGAGCTTGTCCAGGTTGAGGCCGCCCACAATATCGAGGGCCAGAAACCCTTTTTCTTCCATTTTGCCGTCGCCGTTCGAATCATCGTAGCCGACAAAATGGAGTTCATAGTCGCCTTCCTGAAGAAAAGCCAGGGTGAAATTGCCTTCTCCATCGACTACTGCGCTGCTCACCGCATTTTTAAACTTTATGCCGCTGGGGCCTTGGGGTTGTTTTTCTGCACTCGTGTAGGTGCCTTTTGTATAGGCGTAAACAATGATTTTGCTACCGGCAAGATGCAGCGGATCCGAACAGTTGCCCGAAATGGTGCCGGATTCCGTCCGGGTTGTCAGCCGGATGAATGATGCCAATTCATTGTCCGTCACAAACTTGTATTGGGAAGAACCGGTACTGTAGATGACGGACTTTCTCAAATCGAAATCAAAAACGGCAGCCGTGGTCTGATCAGCCGTCACCTCCAGCGCGTCATCGATTTTAATTTCACCGGTGGCATTAGCGCCTGCCTGCAAGGTCTGTTTGGCGCCGTTTTTTAGCAATACGTAACAACCCGGCGAATTCCCGTTGGCGTCGGTGGCATAATCCAGCACCAGGCGAACATCGCGGTGCGTACCGGCGCTCAGGCCGCTGTCTTCGCCAAGCACCTTGACTTGACCGTTTTGATAAGCGCTGAGGTCGATGGTTTGTTTGCCGGTAAAGCCGTCGATGGCGGAGCCATCCACTTTCACGGCGGCCACGGTGACAAAGACACCCTGAATATTGGTGTCGTCAATAGGCCCGTCTGTCATTTCAAAACGGACTTTTCCGACAGCTGAGGAGGAGTCGTCTTTTTTACAGTTGGTAAAACCGAAAACGAGCAGAGCGGCGAAGCCGCCCATCAGAAAATGGGATACTTTCATAAGATTGGATTTTATTGAATGAATAAAATGAATGAAAGTATCGGTTGGACATTCGCTTCGTGTTGGTGGTGATGAGAAAATAGCGGCTCGAAAAACTTACGATTTAAGGCCTTTTTCGGTTTTTGGAACGGCTGGTTGTATTGTGAAATTTCCTTTCAGGGAAAACCCTGATTGGGAAATTTTTCCCCAACTTAAATTGATAAAGTATTGATTATCAATTCAAAAAAGATTTGAAGATGAATTTTCAGCCCTCAAAACTTTAACACTTGCCCGTGCTATTCGGGCTTTTGAAAATCCGGATTGACCAAAAGAACCGGGTCGGATAGTGTCGCCAAAAAGGCAATGATGTCCGCTTTGTCCTGCGCGGAGAGCCGGCCTTTCACCGCATGTTCCAGATTGGGATCGAGGGTGGGGGAGTAGTGGAAGCCGGTGTTGTAAAACTCCAGGACCTCGTCCAGGCTCTGGAATCGGCCGTCGTGCATGTAAGGCGCCGTCAGGGAAATGTTTCTCAAACTTGGGGTCTTGAATTTCCCGCGGTCGCTTTCCAGCAGCGTGATCCGGTAACGGCCGCCGTCGGTGCCGATACTGTCGAGCCCGTTGTTTCGAAAGACAAAATCTGAAAACGTGCTGCCTGTCACGTGACAATGGTTGCAGTCGCCTTTTTCAGGGTCCTCGTACAGGGCCAGTCCGCGCAATTCGGCATCACTAAAAGCGGCTTCTCCCCGTTTCCAGCGGTCGTAGCGGCTGTCGGCGCTGATGATGGTCCGTTCGAATTGCGCCACGGCCCGCATGAGCATTGGAATGGTGATCTTTGCCGTATCGGGCAATTCGAAAGCCGCCCGGAACAAGGCGGGGTATTCCGCATGACGGTTGAGTTTCAGGACGATATTGGGCAACAATTCATTCATTTCCAGGGGATTGGTTATCGGACCGATCACCTGGCTTTCCAGATTGGCCGCGCCGCCGTCCCAAAAGAAATTGTTTTGCCAGCCGAGGTTGAACAGAGGCATGGCATTGCGCGTGCCATGTGCGCCGGTGACGCCCATACTGAATTTCAAGGTTGAATCCGTGAAAGCCCAGCTTTGCCGGTGGCAACTGGCGCAAGCCTGGGTGCTGTCGGCGCTGAGGATGGGATCGTAGAACAGTTTGCGGCCCAATGCCACGCCTTCGACGGTTAGTGGATTGTAAGCAGGAATGTTCATCGGCGGCATTCCAGGCGGGGTATGCAAGGTATACGGAGTCGGCACCAAAGGCTCCTGCACAGCGGCATCGTCTTTACAGGCCTGAAAAACAGATAAAAAGCCGGCTGAAAAAAGCAGCGCCTTGCAAAATCGTCCCGTCAGCATAATTGAACTCGGTTTATGGGCCACAAATTCGCAAAATTCCTTTGTCTGGTTCAAAGGGTGTATTGCCCTATCTTTGCGCTCCAAATCAAGTCATGAATGGTCAAGATAGGTCCGGTAGAACTCGGTGAATTTCCACTATTGCTCGCTCCGATGGAGGATGTGAGCGATCCGCCTTTTCGCAAACTTTGCAAGGAACAGGGCGCCGATATGGTGTACACCGAGTTCATCAGCGCCGACGGGTTGGTGCACGAAGCTAAACAAACCTTCCAAAAACTGGAAATCTTCGATTACGAACGACCAGTCGGTATCCAGTATTTCGGAGGGCAACTCGAAAACATGATCGAAGCGGCCGAGATTATCGAGGCCAAGAACCCGGACGTGATCGACATCAATTTCGGCTGCCCGGTGGCCAAAGTGGCCTGCCGCATGGCCGGCGCCGGCTTGTTGCGCGACGTACCCCAACTGGTCAAGCTTACCGAAGCCGTAGTCAAAACCACGAAACGCCCCGTCACCGTCAAAACCCGGCTCGGCTGGGACACCAGCACCATCAATATCCTTGAAGTAGCGGAGCGTTTGCAGGATGTCGGTATTCAGGCGTTGAGCATCCACGCCCGTACCCGCCAGCAGATGTACAAAGGCGAAGCTGATTGGTCCTGGATCGCGAAAGTGAAGGAAAACCCCCGGATGCACATTCCCATATTCGGCAACGGCGACATCGACAACCCGGTAAAAGCCCTCGAATACCGCAACCGGTACGGCGTAGACGGCATCATGGTGGGCAGGGCCAGCATCGGGTACCCCTGGGTTTTTCGCGAGATCAAGCACTATTTTGCCACCGGCGAACTGCTTGCGGCGCCCACTGTGCAGGAGCGCGTGGCAGCAGCGCGGCAGCATTTGACCGACAGCCTCGCCTGGAAAGGACCCAAACTGGGCGTGCTCGAAATGCGCCGGCACTACGCGCCGTATTTCCGCGATCTGCCCAATATCAAATCATTTCGGGCTGCACTGGTCACCGAAATGGACGCGGGGGTGCTGTTCGCCTTGTTGGATGAAATCGAAGCAACCTACACCCGGATGGAATTATCAGTCGATGCTTTTAGTTAAGCCCCGTTTTCCACCCAACCATTTCCCGTTTTTGCGAAGCAGATGATATTTTCCATCAATCCACACGAGCGCAAATTATTTGAACTGATCGGCCGCTGCGCCCGCCAACTCAGCGTGCCCGCCTACGTGGTCGGCGGCTACGTCCGCGACCGATTGCTCGGGCGGGCTTGCAAAGACATCGATATCGTGTGCGTCGGAGATGGCATTCACCTGGCAGAGACTGTGGCTTCCAATCTCTATCCGCGCCCGAAAGTGGCGGTTTATTCGCGCTTTGGCACTGCGATGCTGCGCTACGAAGACCTGGAAATAGAGTTTGTGGGCGCCAGAAAAGAAAGTTACCGGCACGACAGCAGAAAACCTGACGTGGAAAGCGGCACCCTGGAAGATGATCAGAACCGCCGCGACTTTACGATCAACGCCCTTGCCGTCAGTCTGGCCGAAGAGGATTTTGGAAAAATCCTGGACCCTTTCGACGGCCTTCAGCATTTGGAAGAAAAGCGGATCAAAACGCCGCTCGAACCAGGCCAAACCTTCTCGGACGACCCCCTGCGTATGTTGCGGGCTATCCGTTTTTCGACCCAATTGGGCTTTGCCATCGATCCGGAAACCTTCGAAGGCATACGGCGTAACAAGTCGCGGATACACATTATCTCCAAAGAACGTATCGCCGGAGAACTGGAAAAAATCCTGCTCACACCGAAACCCTCCGTCGGATTCAATTTATTGTTCAATACAGGCCTGCTGCAACTCATCATGCCGGAACTGGCCGCTCTCCAAGGTGTCGAAGACCGCGACGGCAGGGGCCACAAGGACAATTTTTACCACACCCTCGAAGTACTCGACAACCTCTGCCACCGCAGTCCCAAACTCTGGTTGCGCTGGTCGGCCCTCCTGCACGACATCGCCAAACCGCCGACAAAAAAATACGATCCCGAACACGGCTGGACCTTCCACGGCCATGAATGGCTGGGCGCCAACATGGCCGCCCGTATCTTTCGGAATCTGCGCCTGCCCCTCGGCGCCGAACTGGAATACGTCCAGAAAATGATCCGTATGCACCTTCGCCCGATCAGTCTGACCAAAGAACAGGTGACCGACAGCGCCGTCCGCAGACTCCTCTACGATGCCGGACCCGATATCGAAGACCTGATGAAGCTCTGCGAATCGGATATCACGACAAAAAATCCGCGCAAAATGGCGCGTTATCTCGAGGGTTACGAATTGCTCAAAGTGCGGATGTCCGAGGTGAGCGAAGCCGATCGGCTGAGGCTATGGCAACCCCCCATCACCGGCGAAGTGATCATGGAAACCTTTGGCATTCCGCCGTCGAGGGAGGTAGGCGTGTTGAAAACCGCCATTCGGGAGGCTATTCTGGATGGTGAAATTCCCAATGAGTTTGAGGCGGCTTTCACCCTGATGCTGGAAGAGGGCAAAAAGATCGGATTGACGCCCAAGGCGGTCAACAATTAGCCTTGCTTTAAAGAGAGACTCCTTGATACTGAATGATTTTACGGTTGATGAAGCGGCGCTCCGGAAGCGACGCGCTGCAATCTTTTTCATTGTTGTACCCATTAAAGCGAATCATGAAAAAAGTCCTGTACTCATTTGTAATGATCTGCCTGATTTCAGGTTTTTTCACCCCCAAAACCTGGGGGCAACAGTCCGTAGCGCGGCGCTGGAACGAAGCCCTTTTACAATCCATCCGCGAGGATTTCGCCCGTCCGCCGGTTCATGCCCGCAACCTGTTTCACGTTTCCCTGGCGATGTACGACGCCTGGGCGGCCTACGACACCGTAGCGCAAACCTACCTGCTGGGCAAAACCGTGGGCAATTTCACCTGTGAATTCAACGGAGTCCCGGCCCCTGCCGACGTGGAAGCTGCGCGGGAAGAGGCGATGAGTTTTGCCGCGTACCGCGTGCTCCGGGCGAGGTTTGCCGGCTCGCCCAATGCGTTCAGCGCTTACGTCCGCTTCGACAACCTGATGGCACAATTGGGCTATAATTACAACGACAATTCAACGGACTACGAATCCGGCAATCCTGCGGCATTGGGCAATTATATCGGCGCCAGCGTACTGTTGATGGGCTATCAGGATGGCTCCAACGAGCAGTTCAATTACATGAACTTCTATTATTTCCCGGTCAATCCGCCACTCGTAATGGCCCAGCCGGGCGACCCTGATCTACTGGACCCCAACCGCTGGCAACCCCTGACCCTGACCAACGCCATTGACCAAAACGGCAATCCCATCCCAGCCACGCAGGTATTCCAAAGTCCGGAGTGGGGCAACGTACAGCCCTTCGCCATGACCCCCGACAACAGGACCGTTTACAATCGAAACGGCCACGACTACCCGGTGTACCACGACCCCGGCCCCTTCCCGACGCTCGATACCACGGACGGCGGCGGCTTGTCCGACGAATACCGCTGGAATTTTGAACTGGTCAGCGCCTGGGGCGCCCACCTCGACCCGAACGACAGCGTCATGTGGGACATTTCTCCGGCTTCGTTTGGCAACAACGCAAGTTACCCGACGACACTGGCCGGCCTGCACGATTTTTACAATTTCACCGATGGCGGCGACAGCAGCCCCGGTCACGACATTAACCCCAAGACAGGCCAGCCGTACGCGCCGCAAATAGTGCCGCGGGGCGATTATACGAGGGTGCTGGCCCAGTTCTGGGCGGACGGCCCCACCTCCGAAACCCCTCCGGGCCACTGGTTCGCCATCCTGAATTACGTCACCGACCAGCCAGGTTTTGAAAAACGATACAATGGAAAAGGCCCGATCCTGCCCGACCTGGAATGGGATGTAAAAGCCTATTTTACACTAGGCGGGGCTGTGCATGATGCAGCGGTAAGCGCCTGGGGAATCAAGGGATGGTACGACGGCGTGCGTCCGGTATCCGCCTTGCGCTACATGGCCGGAAAAGGCCAGAGCTCTGATCCGGGCCTTCCCTCATTCAGCCCCGCGGGCATCACCCTGCGGCCTGGGCTGATCGAATTGGTCATGGAAGGCGATCCCTTAGCCGGCCCCAACAATGAAAATGTCGGTAAAATCAAATTTTTCACCTGGCGCGGGCCTTTGACGGTCACGGATCCGACCACTCAAATTGGAGGAGTAGACTGGATTTTGGCTGAAAACTGGTGGCCATATCAACGGAAAACATTCGTGACGCCTCCGTTTGCCGGCTACATCTCCGGACACTCCACCTACTCCCGCGCAGCTGCCGAAGTACTCACCATGGTAACCGGCGACGAGTATTTTCCCGGCGGCATGGGTGAATTCCATATCGCTGCCAACAGCAATTTTTTGGGTCTGGAAAAAGGGCCCAGTGTGGATATTACCCTGCAATGGGCTACATACCGCGATGCTTCCGACCAAACCAGCTTGTCTCGCATCTGGGGTGGCATTCACCCTCCGATGGACGATATTCCGGGCCGCCTGATCGGCATGGAAGTGGGCCAGGATGCTTTTAAACTGGCCCGGGACTACTTTTATCCCGATGCCGACGGCGACGGTTTTTACAGCTACGAGGATTGCGACGACGCCAATCCGGCGGTTTATCCCGGCGCCGCCGAACTCTGCGACGGTCTCGACAACGATTGCAACGGCCTGGCGGATGACTTACCCATTTTTACCTATTTCGCTGATGCCGACGGCGATGGTTATGGCACCGACGCCACGATGCTGGACACCTGCCTGACTTCCGCC
>JBGAJY010000156.1:0-14114 GCA_044224705.1 Saprospiraceae bacterium | reverse complement strand
TTTTGCCCACGACGACACCCCCCGGCTCCGGAACGAATCGTTATGGCCGTAAGTGACGTGAGAGGTTAAAACATGACTCATGCGAATCAGGGGTTAAGCCGCCTTCAAACCGTCCCGGAGGGACGAAATCTTTGTAGAACCATCGGTGCAATTGGGTATCCGTCCCAGCGGGACGGAATTTTGGATAATCATGCCGCTCCTCCGGAGCGGAAATGGTATCTATTGTCCACACTGCTACAAAGATATCGCCCCGCTGGGGCGGTTTTTAACCCCTGATTCGCATGACTCATGCGAATCATGTTTAACCTGTCAGGCCCCAAACGTTTCTCAACAACTCCGCGTTTTTATAAAAAACAACCGCCATGCAAAAAAACACCCTTCTCTTTCCACTCGCCGTCCTGTTGCTTGTCGCCGCCTGCAAAAAAGACGACAACCCCGCGAGCGATGCCCAACTCAATTTCCAATTCAAATTCGACCCCACACAAGCCCGGCTGAACAACCTGGGCCAACCCGCCGCCCTGCCGCAGGGTCATGCTGCGCAAACGCCTGATCTCCATCAGCTGAGCGTGCATTACATCGAGCTGGCCCCCACGGCCTTAACCCAACTTGGTCATGGCGCCATCTTGTATAAAGCGCCTGAAACTACCGCCGGCGGAGACAATGCCATTGACTTTAGCAAAGCACTCGTGGCTGATGAGAACACCATTTTTACAAAAATCAGTTTAAAAAACGTGCCGCCAGGCACTTACGAGTGGGTCCGCGCCAGTGTCGCCTACCAGAACTACGACGTCGCCTTTAACATCAGGAACATACCGGTGGTCGGCGACCTCCTGAATCAGCACGGCACCGTGGCTTCCTTTCTCGGCTTCAACACCTATATCACCAGCATAAAGCCGCGGGAGCGGAGTTTGAGCGTGAATGACGATAAAAAGCAGGGGTTCTGGGTGTTTGAAACCGCCCTGACGCCGCCCTTCAACGCTTACGACCAGTTGTATTCCGGCGAGGCGCCGGCCGGAGCCACGACGGTGGTCAACCCGCTTGGCCCGTCCAATCCTGTCCCGCCGGGGTCCTGTGTGATCACCGGGCAGTTCGCTCAGCCGCTGGTCGTCACGGGCAATGAGCCAAAGGACATCACAGTCACACTATCGTTTTCCATCCAGCAGAGTTTTGAATGGATCGATACCAATGGCAATGGCCAACTTGATTTTTACGCCGACCAGGGCGCACCTTCGGAGCAGATTGTGGATATGGGGCTGCGGGGTTTGATTCCGGAATGGGAGTGATGGCTTGCAGGTTTTACCTGCAGAGCACCGGTTTGACGAACGAGAGGCAGCCCCGCTGAGCAGAGACTGCCTCTCGTTCGTCAAACCGCTTTTTTAAACCGGTCAGGTTAAAACGGATCCGAAAAACGCGGATCACTCAGCAATGTCTCGTCTGTCAGAGTATGCAAAAACGCCACGAGCGACTGTTTCTCGAGCGCGTTCAGGTTCATTTGTTTGGGCGAGCCATCGCCCGCGCGCAGGTTTTTGTCCAGAGCAGTATGCGCCTGGATGCCGTGGTCGTAATGCTCGATGACTTCTTCCAGCGTTTTAAATCGGCCGTCGTGCATATAGGGCGCGGTGAGAGCGATGTTGCGCAGGCTCGGAATGCGGAAGCGGCCCTCGCCAAGTCCCTGATCGGCGTACACCAGGTCGAGGCCATTGTTGGCGCCGCCTTTGAGGTCGTCGCCGCCGCCGCCGAACACGCTGCCCCCCCCGGAACCGTATTCTCCGCCGACAAAGTCGGGAGCGGAAAAATTGGGTGCGGCATGACAGCGGCTGCAATTGGTACGAGCGCTCAAGAACAGGTCGAGGCCGCGGCGTTCGAGCTGGGTGTAGCCCGCAAAGTTCTGGCGCTGTTCGGCATCGAAACGCGAATTGGTGGTCGTGATAGCGCAGACAAATTGCGCCAGCGCGCTGCCGATACGGTCTTCGGTGATCGTTTTTGAGCCGAAGGCGGCTTCGAACAAGTCGGGATAGTAATCGATTTTAGCCAGTTTGCGTTCCAGGTTGGCCATTTCTTCCATGCCCATTTCGATGTGGTTCTGGATCGGTTTGGTCACGAGGTCGCCTACGCTGCTCACGCGGGAATCCCAGAAGAGGTTGTTGTTAAAACCGGCATTGACGATCGCCATGGAATTGCGCGGGGTGGTTTTGCCGCCGAATCCGGTGCTGCCGGCCACGTCGTCGCTGAACGCCAGTTCCTGTTTGTGGCAGGATGCGCAGGAGATGCGGTTGTTGAGCGACAATTGCGGATCGTAAAACAAGACGCGGCCCAGGGTCGCTCCGGGATTGGTGATCGTGGGGTTCTGACTGTTGAAGCCGAACCCGAAGCCGCCGAATCCCCCAAATCCGCCGTCGTTAAAAACAACGAGCGTGTCGCCGCCCGGGGTGACGACGATGTTGTTGCCGCCATTAAATTCAGCCGGCACGTTCAACGAATAATCATAAGGCTGCGCAGGCAGGTTGGGGTGCAGGTTCAGGGCCGAGGAAACCGGGTCTACTTTACAGGCGAGGACCCAGAACATCAGCGCCAGCGCGGAGAAAACGAGGGTGGCTTTGATTCTCATGGCAAACAGATTTTTTTTATGAAAGACAGGTGAAAAAGTGTTTTGTCGAACAAAAATAGCCGGCTGCCGCGGCCCGGCAAGGCAATTCTTCTTTCAAGACGGGTTTAAACAGAAAAACGTTGGCCGTCTCCTTAAAAATAATGGTTTAAAAAAATTCCGACTGGTGGAATGATATCCGCCGTGACCCCGAAATCGGGCGAGAAGCCCAAAATGAACGAAGCCTCCGTGCCAATGCTGATGCGCGGATCGATGAAATATTCGATACCCCAGACCGGTCCGCAGCCCAGCACCACCACTTCGTCGTTTTGGTTGTTGCCGGGCACGTTCAGGTCGCCGGCCAGGATTACGAAATCGAAGCCGCGCGTGTACGACCAGCGCCTGCCGAGACTGCGGCGTTTCTCCCAGCCCATGGCGATATTCACTTGCGGGTCCTGCACTTCGCCGGTGTTGTCGGGGATGAGGTGCAGCCCGAAGGAGAACCGGAAAGCGGCGCGGTTGCGCGGGCCGTAGGTTTTGAAATGGATCAGGTAAGGGCCGGCCTGACGCGGGTCGGACCGGTTGAACGGGACGAGTTGGGTGACCAAAGGCGTCATGTTCAGCCCGATATTTTTGCGGAAACCCTGCAATTCGGGCCGGGGAATGCTGTCGATGCGCGACTGAGCCTGCAAAACGCCGCTCAACCCGATCATCAGGGCGAAAGTGAACAGAAGTTTAGGCATGGCTTAAAAAGCAAAATGAACGAACAGGGAAGAAGGGAGGAGCGGGCGCCATTCGAATTCGCTGACCGGGTCGCGGCGCACATCCGGCGGGGCATTCACTTCTTCGTGACCTGTGTGATAAACGGCATAGATGGAGCACTCGGTACTGAGGGCCACGCGCGGGTGAACGCGCCATTGCAGGCCCAGGACGGGACCGCCGCCCACGCCCCACAATTGCGACTGCAGCAAGGCGGTACCGAAACCGTCGGTGGTTTCAATTTTATCAGACTGGTATTCAAAAACGCCGTCGAGGCCCCAAAAAAAGGCCAGGTTGCGCGACATGGGCCGCACCCATTCGTGGCCGAACCGGAGGTTGGCAGTGCTCTCTTTTTCGTCGGTTAAAAAGCCCGCGACGTCGGTGTCGGATTTCTTGTGGACCCGGAAATTCAACCCCAAACGCCAGCGCCGGCGGTCAAACTCGCCAAATCGCAGGCTGAGCAGGTACGGATCGGTGGTCAGGTTGTTGGTAGAGCTGCCCACCACATTGGTGATGGTATTGGTGATGTTCAGGCCGATTTCCACGCGCCGTTCCGGGGGCACATCGGAATCTCCGGGGGTGGATTGCGCGCTCAGCCAGGCAGGCAGGATGAGGAACAGGGTCAGGTGCAGTTTCATCATGGTCAGGCGAATCTTTGTGAACAAAACGGAATGACGGGAAAGATGCAGCGTTCGGTTGGTTGACAGAGGTTAAGATTTTCATAAAAAATTGAACACGCCCTTCGGGAGCCGGCCGGCCACCCGGCAGAAAGGATAATCTTTACCTTGCGGCAGGAAAAAACCGCTATGTCGAAACGCAAAATCAACACGGAATCCCCCTTTCAAGCCCTCAGCCCGGAACGGCCGCCGTGGGGCGTTCTAGTGCTGTACAGCTGCGGACAACTGGGCTGGTCGCTGGCAGCTTACGGAGTGTCCAACCTGCTGATTTACTTTTTCATGCCTCCGGAAACCGGCCGGCCGGCGTTTCCGCCTTTTATTTTTCAGGGCGCGGTGTTGGGCGTTTTTACCCTGATCGGCCTCCTGAGTGCTGCCGGCCGATTTCTTGACGCATTGATCGATCCTTTAGTGGCCAACTGGAGCGACCGATCGCGGGCTTCCCTGGGCAAACGCCGCTGGTTCCTGTTGTGGGGCGCGGCGCCTTTTGCGGCCATGGCTTTTCTGGTTTTTTATCCGCTGGACGATCATGAAAGTGCCTCCAATTTTATGTGGCTGGCCCTGTGCCTGGGATTGTACTACTTTTTTTTCGCATTTTACGTCATCCCTTACACCGCGCTGATCCCCGAACTCGGCCACTCCGCGAAAGACCGCATGCGCATCAGCACCATGATTTCGGTAGCCTGGGCGATCGGTTTTATAGCCGGAAATTCGGCTTATGCCCTTCAAGGCTATTTCGAACGGCAGGGAAAAACGCCCACGGAAGCTTTCCAAAACGCGCAATTGCTGTTGAACGGCGTCGCCCTGGTATTCATGCTCCTGCCGGCCCTGCTGTTGAATGAAAACCGCTACGCCCGCCAGCAACCCTCCGACCACAATTTGAAAAACGCCCTGCGCGTGGTGTTTTCCAACCGCAATTTCAGGGTGTTTCTGGCCTCCGATCTGATGTACTGGCTGGCCCTGAATTTTATCCAGCTGGGTGTGGGATTTTACGTCACGCTCTTGCTGGGGCTGGACAAAAGCCATGCTTTTACGTTTTCATTGGTGAGCTTCCTGTGCAGTTTCGCCTTCTATGCGCCCGTGCTCTGGCTGGAACGCCGCCTGGGCAAGCGCCGGCTGATCCTGCTGGCGTTTTGGTGTTTCGCCATCATTTTCGCGGTGGTGGGCCTGTCGACATGGGTCCCTTTGCCCAAAATGACCTTATTGTTTGGGCTGGGCGTGGCGGCGGCATGGCCGCTTGCCGTGTTCGGCATCCTGCCCAACGCGCTCATCGGCGACGTCGTGGAACAGGAAGAAAAAGCCAGCGGCCGCCAGCTCGCCGGGATGTTTTTCGGCGTGCGGGCATTTGTTATGAAGGTGGGCATTTCAGTAGCCAACCTGGTGTTCCCCTCCCTGCTGCTGTTCGGACGGAGTGCCGACAACCCTTTCGGTGTGCAGCTCACGACCCTGGCAGCCATCGGCTTTTCACTGCTGGGCTGGCAGATATTCAGGCGCTTCGAGGAGCAATCGTGAACGGTTATTTTTTCGTGGCCTCCACTTTGTAGACGATGTAGTCGGTATCGCCCTGCCAGGGAAAAGCATCCTGCAGTTCGTGGTAATAGCAGGTGACCATTTGGCCTTCCAACTGTCGGAGCTGTTCGGCAACGGCCCCGTCTTTAGCCGAAAAATCCCAAACGCTCAGTTGCGTCATCATATCCGTGCCGGCCAGTTGCAGTTCTCCTTCGTAGGTTTTGAATATGTAGCCGCGGCGCGAAATTTTGTAGAGCGTACCTGTTTTGGTGCCGTCACTGTAGGTGTAGGTCCGCCAGAAATAATAACCGGTTGCTCCAAGGATAAGCACCAGCAAGCCACCCCACAGGATCACTTTGGTGACGCGGCGCGCCTTGTCCTTGATTTTTTGCATTTGAATAGCCATAGCAGGAGCGTATAAGTTGAATGATAAATTTCTATTTGTTTTCAGCCGGCGTTTTGTTGGCATCTCCCAAGGCGTACATGCACAACTCCTCGAAATTGACGTCGTTTTCGAGGGCAATGTTTTGCAGTTTTTGGAAGGACTCCATGACTTCCTGGGGGATGGTTCCATTCCTGGTATCGCGCAACCAGATGGCCTGGTAAAGCAGCGGGTGCGCTTTTGAATTGGGGTTGCCGATGTAAATCTGCATCGGGTATTTCGTGCCGCTGAAATCGCAGGGTATGGTAAATTTTTTCATGGGCTGGAATTAAGCATTTGTTTTAATCGACTGATCGTTGTTCACGCCGGACAAAGCGATCAGCTCATTGTACAAAGTGGTTTCAAGATGAGACTTAAATACCGGTTTTGGAATGATGGAAATCATGGGGGTGTAATAGATCAGGCATTTGCCCGCGGGGTGCACAAGTTGGTTGCGCAGGGCCCTGGCCAGTACGGATATCGTTTGCTTGCGGAGCTGAATGTCGAAAGACGACTGCCGCGCTATGGCTCCCAGGAGTTGTGTGGCGGCCTGTGCCACGGTGCCGTTGGGCGAGAAGATGAGTTGTTTGAGGGCGTCGAAAGTCGCCTGGTTGAAAATCCGGCTCAGGTGTTTGAGTTCTGTCAAAACCGTGTCCCTGACGGGCTGAACGTCTTTCAGTGCATTTACCAGCGCTTTGAGCGTTTTGGGATCGACCTGCCGCAGCCGGCAGAGTATTGCCGCACTGCTCATCCGAACTGAAAAATGGTCATGACTGGTCACGCATTCGTAGAGCAACTCCACGGTTTTCTGCCGGTTGTAAAGGCTTTCGAGGGTGTCGGGATAATCGCGTGACACCTGCGCCAGCAAACACACCAATGCCGAACCGAGGGACCGTTTTTTAAAATCGGTCAATTCGTCATCCAGCACTTCCAGCGTCCATTCCAGCAAAGCTTTGATAATGGCGGGCTTGCCGGCAATGGCCTGCGAAAAATTCTGCGCCGCCACCTGCTCGTCCGAATTGCTGTAATATTCCATACTGCCCCAGCGGTACAATTCCGAAATCGCCTCTTCCTCCTTGTCTTTACAGCTGAATGGATCGATCAGCGTGGCATTTGCCAATGCCACTTTGGCATTTTCGACAATTTTTTCGGGAACCGCTTCCGACTTGCCCTCAGTCAAAAGGACCTGTGCGACCGATTCGGACGTCGTTTCGTAATCGATCAGTCCTTTTAATGCCTCAACGGCGGACGGAGCAGCCAGGCCTTTTTTGATGGCGTTGTGGATGACCTTAATCCGGCGGGGATATCCGGAGTTGGAAAACAACATGCGCGACAAAGCCTTCCAGATCATTTCCGCGCTGACGCCTTGCGATTGCGCGAGTTTTTCGCCCAAAAAATTCAGTACGTCGATGGTACAAAACTCCAGACGGCGCAAAGCCAATTGTTCAGCTCTGGAGTCCTGCGCTCTTTTTTGGTCCGTCGCATCGATCAGTTGCTGGATGATGTCGGTGCTGTTGTGCACCAGATTATGGCCAAACCAGCCCAGCGTGGTCCGGAAAGCCGGTGCCAGGCGGGTTTCCAGCACCATGCTGTACTGCCGCACCAGGTCGTCATAATCTATTTTGGAAGTGAAAAATCTGCGGTTTTCCTGGTGGCTGCTCGGGTTGGGGCCGTGTATGGCGATGGCCGCCCGATAGCGCATCCGGTCGGAATATTCCCCGAGATATTCCAAAACGCTGTTCAGCACCTGCTGATTCAAAACACCGGCTTCGGCCAGTAGCAGATGGTAAAAATTCAGGACCCAGTCGACCGAATGGTTTTCCCAATGCGCTACGATTTCGATGTCCGAACCTTGTTCCAATCCAAATAGCGGCAACAGGCATTGCACCGTGTCATCCGCCCCCGCTTCCACCAGCGCGTCGATGATGGACACCCAATGGCGGTTCAGCGTGAGTCCGTCCTGGGTATGGGTCAGGAAGAATCCGAGCGCCTGCTCCCGGTGGTCGGGATCGAGTAAACGGTTGGCGTGGAATTCGATCAGGTCCAGGATATTGAAGCGGTCCGACAATTGTTGCGCCATGCGCAGCACGCCAACCAGGCTCATCAGCGGGCGCGCATCGGGGTAAGCGCGGGTTTCGGTGCCGCCTTCCACCTCTTCTTGGTAAGTGCCGGGCGTCAGTTTCCGGTCAAAACCGAATACGGACAGGTAATCTTTTTGCAGGGCATAGTTCAATAAATCCTGCTGCGTGAACGAAGCATTGATCTTCATCCAGTGCGGATACTTGCGCGCCACGCTGCCGAAACGCACCAAAATCATGCGCAGCATGACCACTTTAAACAGCTCGTTTTCGGTTTCCACGACGGCATCCATGACCCTGAAAACCTGTGTGCGCAGCTCGTCTTCGGGAAGGTTTTTGAGGAACGTGAGCATAAAAATGGCCCGGTCGAGGTCGTCGTCCATTTGCTGCAACTTCTCGTCGATCTGAGCGGAAAGCGGTTTTTGGGCATTGACATCCAGAAAAGCATTCAGGTCGATATAAGGAAGCTGCATCACGCTGCCGTCGGGGAAATGGAGTTCCAGGTAATGGCTGCTCAGCAGGTGGTCGAGAGCAAGAAACCACTCCTGCGGGTTCTGGATGTCGAGAAACGAAGCGATGTACAGTTTTTGCAGCGCGGGGGTGCGGTCGGGCAAAAACACGTTATCGATGGCCTTAAAACGGCAAAGCGGGTCCTGCACCTGAACGATGAGGTCTTCGATTTTGCGCAGCGGTTGTTCGCTGTCAAAAACATCCGGCAGCAGTTCCTGAAGCGCCTGTAGTCCGTTGGGCAATTTCAGCAGTACGGTACAGGCATAGGGTATGGTGTCGGGTTGTTCCAGAATCATGGGCCAGATTTGCCGCAGCATCCATTCTTTCAGGAAATTGAGTTTTTCCGGCAAACCGTTGATGATTTCGACGACAAAAAGTCGCCTGTTTTTATCCGCCGAATCCGGGAAAGGCATTTTGGGCAGGCGCCAGTCGAGGGCAAATTTGCTCTGGTTACTCAAAATCTTGTGGAACGGCAAATTCTCGAGCGACTCAAACAGCCAGGCCCCGTTGGGCCCCGCCAAAATCTGGCCGTGATTCTGGAGCATGGCATTCAGCTCGCCGATGGGATCGAAGGTGAAGGTGCCCGTTCTGGCAATCCAGGCAAAGACCTCTACCGCGGTTTTGACGCGGAGGTCTTCTTCCGAATCGCCCAGGAACCACGCCTTTTTACCAGGAATTGCATCGGTTATCTGAAGGGGAGGCAGATCGGCGCGGTAGAACAGATCGAGCAGAATCCGGTTGAACATGGATTTTTCCATCACATGCAGGTTCCGGAAACTGTAATGCGCCAACACGTTCGGAACGCGCTGAAGCACGAGATAAAACCGGATGAGCGACGATTGCAGCCCATTCTGAATCCGTTGCAAATGCCCCAGAAAACGGTCGATGGCGGGCCGGTCGGCAGCATTGTTTTCATGCTGATACACGAGCATGGCCGTATTGTAGCCCAGCGCCGAAAGCGCCAGCAGGCTGAGGGCACGGATTTCCGGGTCCGTTTCGAGTTGCCAGATATCCAGAAAAGCCGGTATCAGTTCGCTGGCGTCGGTCTCTTCGCTGATCGCCTTGTGCAACATCCGGGTAAAAGGCGACTCCCGGTGGATCGACCGTATGTTGAACACAAAATGCCCGCCATTCATACTGTTCACTTCTCCGCCTTCCGTGTCGAGGCGCACCGCCAGGGAGAAGCCCTCGTTTTCCATGTCCACCGCGCCTTCAAAAAACCGGTAGCGCAGTTGTTCCAGCTCCGCGTATTTGTTCACGATTTTCTCCGAATCGGCCGGCCAGCCGCCGTACAAAACGGTGATGAGGCGCATCCAGGCCGGACTGGCTTTGACAAAATTCTCCCAGTCGGGGTTTTGCAACAGCTTGTTTCTGAACTTCAGAGCATCGTTTTCCCGGAGCTTGAAATCCGCGCCCCCCAGCAGGGTTTGCAGCACCCGGTCGATGGGCCAGTTCCATTCCTGGCTGTCCTGCGGGAGGTGTTCCAGGAGGTCGTATACCCACGATTCCTGCCCCCAGACTTCCAGTGCGGCGAGGTTGAGTACGGCCCATTGCGCTACGCCGTACTCCGGCTCCCTGAGCAATTCGGAGCACACCAGGAAAAAATCCTCGGCGCGCTTGCCCTCACGCAGTTGCGACAGGACGATCCTGATCTGTCGCTGGACGGCTTCGCTTTGCGACATCTTTTTTTGCAGGCCGAATGCCCGCAGGAATTCGACAATGATATCCTTGAAATTGGCGAAAGAAAGACGGCTCATCTCCGGCAGCGCTATGGCCACCAGCAAAATGGTCCTCGGGATCAGGTCTTTGATCTCGTCCTCTACTTTCAGGATCCTTTTCAGGAGCTGGTCAAAATCATCCGAGCGGCCAAACTGATTCGCGTAGCCGAGGGCCAGCACGATCGGCTCCCGCCAGATCGGGTCGGCGATGCGGTCGATGATCTCGTCGGGCGCCTTTTGTTCGTCCCTCAACAGGTACAAGCCGGCCAGGTACTCCTGAAAGGTTCTGTGCAGAAAATGGTACAACTTGCCGCCGCGGTCGCTGAGCAGGCCCACGTCGCTCCGGATCATGGAAAGGACCCATTTCGCTTTTTCGGCAATGTCGTCGGGCACCCCGTTTTCGATATTCCAGCCAGCCTGGAGGCAAAATTCCTGCTCGAATATTTTTTTCAGCATGTCTTCTCCCACGTCCTCGGACGGGCTGGAATGGATATGCGCTGCGAGGGTCTGCATCAATGCCCTGACTTCCTCCGGCCTGAGGTTGTGCCGGCGGTCGAGCTGCCATTTTTCAATCAGGATATTGACGGATTTCTCATACAATTCAACCCTCGTACTGGGCAAATGGCCGTCGCCGTACCGGAAAAGTATGGCCAGCATGGTGACGAGGAGCGGATTGGTCGCCAGTTCCCTGATCTGGGGCCGCGCCGGATCGAAAATGGCCGCCTTCAGTTCTTTGGTCAGCCCTGCGATCAGCGCTTCTTTTTCTTCGGCTGTTCCGGGCGCGCTCCTTTCGTTTTGCTGCACCATCTGGCGGGTCCAGACCTCGCAAAAATGTTCCAGGGCCGGGTTGTCCATTTTTTCAATGAACACCTTGGAAAAGGTATTGGGCAGGGGCGTAGTGTGATAACCCACGATCCGGGAAGTGACAATGATCTGATTCCCGCCTGCAGTACCGGGTACCGATTTCGCTGAAACGCCATTTTTTTTGTTTCCGAAGTCGATCCAGGTCTTGATGAAGTCGTTGATCTCGTTGTTGATGGAAGTGCGGTCGCTGACGATCTCGTCGAGTCCGTCGAGGATGATCACCGCACGGCCCCGGTTGAGGTAGTGCTGGATCAATTTTTTGGCGTCTTTGTGCCGCAAATCGGGGAGTTTGGGGATGTGGAGTGCTGTGCCGATAAAATCGATGATTCCTCTGCCCGCATCGGGTTTGGCAGGGTTGTAGGAGTAATTTTCCCAGAAATGGAAGTAGTCCGAAATTTTGATCAGGACGGGCAATCTGGCGGGCCCGAGATCGATCGAAGGGATATGCACCGCTTCATTCGAATCGGATTCTGCAGGTTTTTGAACGATTTCAACTTCGTTCAGGGCGATGCGTGTTTCATCCAGCTGGGTTGTCTGATAGGCATTCAGGCCGCCGGCCAGTTTCAGCATGAGCCATTTAGAGAGCGTGCTTTTGCCGCTGCCCGGGTCTCCGAGGATCACGAGGTACCTGAAATTTTTAAAAGCCTCGGCCAGGTTCATGCTTTGGCTTCCGCTGCCGTCCGCTGCCGTTTGCATTTGCGCCACGGCGTGCAGCGTGGGGTTTTCCTGCAGAATTTCCGAGCGGAAACGGTCCAGTTCGTCGCCGCTGACCTCCCTGTCCTCCTGTTTGATGCGTTCTTTCACCTTGCTGTTGATCAGCTCGCTGCTGAACAGCAACTCCTGTTCCGATTTTTTATTAAAAAGACGCAGGGCGACGTACACTTGTTCCAGGGGGATGGAAGGCAATTCGCTTTGTTCCTGGATTTCAGGCAGTTTGATGTTGAAATACACCTCGTGTATCCAGTTCAGATATACCGGCAGCACCCTTTTTTCCAGGTCTTCTTCGTCGATGTCGTCCGGCGCGCCTTTTTGCTGAAATTTCAAGGAGCGGATCTCGTGTTGAATCGCATCGATGCCCGACAGCGTTTTTTGTTGCAATTCGCGGCCTTCCGCCATGTGCCGCCGCCATTCGGATATCCATTCGGTATTCAGCGCCCCGAGTTGTGAAATCAATTGCTCCAGATCATCCTGCGCATTTTTCCAGCAATCCCGCATGGTTTCATTTTGCTGCATAAAATGCTCCACCAGCACCTGGTTGTTCGTTTCGTACAAAACGCCGGCCATTGAAAAAGCCTTGGCCAGGTCGTCAATTTTGGCATTTACTTCTTCAGTCAGTTGCAGGTTTTTCCCCAGTTGCTGCTGCATTTCCTGGAGCAGCATCCGCTGGTAGGCGATCCAGGCCCGCTTGTTGGTTTTAAGGTGTTCGGTAAAAGCCTGGACCAGTTTGGAGGGGAAAGTCGTGTGGAAAAAACGGCAAAATGTTTCCCCCGCGCTGTCCAGTTCGTCGTCTGAAAAAAAGCGCGACAATGGTGATTTGGACACATCGACCTGGTTTTCACCGTAAAAAAGAATGTCAGACTCTTTCAGACTGTCCCCGAAAAATGCAAGGAAATTGCCTTCCACTTCCTGGCACAGCAGGTCGATCTTTTTCCGGATCAGCGCCAGGCTCTTTTTGTCCGCGCCATAACCTTCTTCCCGGTACTGCGCCTCCACGGCTCGCAACGCGTCGACAATGGATTTTTGCAGGGCAAAAAACAGGTCGTGGTTGCTGAGGTCCGGCCCCTTGCGCTTCCACCAGCGCATCAGGCCTTTGTTGTCGATTTTGAGCAATTGGTCGGAAGCGATGTTGCCGGTGATGCCGCTCAGAATGGTCATGATGGCGCTGCCGGCCAAACCGATAAGACCGGTTCCGGAAACACTGGTTAAAACCGTGGAAACGCCGGCAATTCCGATGCAGGCAAGCGCGTTGAGGACGGGGCGGGTGAGTTCTTTGTTTTCGTCGGCCATTGTGGTGTCAATTGTCAACGCTAATGTAGTCAAACTCCTTTTTTGCTCCCCCAAATCTGCACGTGCAGCCGGTCAGAATAACGGAAATGATGTGTTTTGCAAATTTCCACCAGCCAGCGCCGCCGCCGGGCGAGTACCTGCCTCGAACTGCCTTCGGGCATGAGCCACACCTTTTCAGGGGCAATATGAAACCTGCCGATCAGTTCCAGCACCTCGTCCAGGTCGCCTTTTTCCGCCACCACAAATTTGAAACCGGCTTTCGGGCTGGCGGCAAAAAACCGGTAAACCGCCGGGCGTTCGCGCAGTTTCCGGGTGTTTCCGCTGTTTTCCAGCTTCGGCGACACGTTGTATTGATCGATAGCAGCGTCGAATTCGGCCGAAGGCAGCAGGGTCCCGTTGGTCTCGATTTCGAAACGGTAATCGGCCGATTTTTTCCGCAATTCCGCCATGAGGCCCAGCAGCGCAGGCTGTTGCAGCATGGGTTCACCGCCCGTCAGGATCACGTTGCGGCAGCCGTGGACGTGCACGAGGTCGGCGACTTCCAGGGCGCTGCATTCCGCGATCCATTGCTTTTTGTCAAATTTTCGGTAGCCCGGTTGGGCATCGTTGCGGTGCGGAAACCGTGTGCCCGTCCAGTTCCAGGTGTAGTCGGTGTCGCACCAGACGCAATGCAGGTTGCACAGCGCAGTGCGCACAAAAACGGAAGGCACGCCGAGGCTTTTGCCCTCTCCCTGAATGGAATAGAACACCTCCGGCCGGCCGTGCAGGCGGGCGAGTTTTAGCAGTTTCGGGCTGATTTCTGATGAAAAAGCGTCGCTGGGCAAGGGAATCTTTTACTGTATTTTATTTTTGACAGGATAAACATGATCGGCAGGATAACATTCTGTCGGCTTCGCCGCCATCCGCAGGCAAGTCGGCGGAGCCGACGCTAAGCCTGTAGATCATGTTTATCCTGTCAAAAAACTACGTCGTCGGAAAAATTTGTCTGAT
>JBGAJY010000155.1:0-14120 GCA_044224705.1 Saprospiraceae bacterium | reverse complement strand
CAAAGTCTACACGTAAAAGTTCTCGGTCACCACCTTGCCGTCGAAAAGGTTGATGATCCGGTGGGCGAAACCCGCGTCGTGCGGCGAGTGCGTCACCATGATGATCGTTGTGCCGCCCTGGTTGAGTTGGGTGAGCAGGTTCATGACTTCGAGGCCGTTGGCGGAATCGAGGTTGCCGGTGGGCTCGTCGGCGAGGATCACCTTGGGTTCGGCCACCACGGCGCGGGCGATGGCCACGCGTTGCTGCTGGCCGCCGGAAAGTTGCTGAGGGAAGTGGTTGCGACGGTGCATGATATTCATGCGTTCGAGGGCGGCTTCCACGCGTTGGCGGCGTTCGGCGGCGGGGCTTTTGAGGTAGAGCAGGGGCAACTCCACGTTTTCATATACTGTGAGTTCGTCGATCAGGTTGAACGACTGGAACACGAAGCCGATGTTGCCTTTGCGCAGGTTGGCGCGGTGACGCTCGCTCATCTTGGCTACCTCGGTGCCGAAGAAGGTGTAGGTACCTTCGCTGGGGTTGTCGAGCAGGCCGAGAATGTTGAGCAGGGTGGATTTGCCGCAGCCTGAGGGGCCCATGATGGCGGCAAATTCGCCGGCCTGAATTTCCAGGTTGATGCCGTTCAGAGCGGTCGTCTCCACCTCGTCGGTGGTGAAAAGTTTGTGCAGGTTGACTGTCTGTATCATGAAATGCAAATGGTTGATAAAGTTGATGAAGGTTTATAAGGGTTGATGAGGGTTGATGAAGGTTTATAAGGGTTTATAAGGGTTTATAAGGGTTTATAAGGGTTTATAAGGGTTTATAAGGGTTTATAAATTGATGAAAGACGAGAGCATAAACCCCCTTTTTATAAACCTTATAAACCCTCATCAACCCTTATAAACCTTTAAAATACAAGTACATCCTTGTCCCCGAAATTCTCGTACGAACTGGTGATGACCTGTTCGCCGGGTTCGAGCCCGCTGAGTACTTCGAAGAACTGCGGGTTTTTGCGGCCGAGGGTGATGTTGCGTTTGACGGCCCGGTTGCCGGATTTGTCCACGACATACACCCAGTTGCCGCCGGTGTCGCTGAAAAAGCCGCCGGTGGGCAGCAGCACCGCTTCTGCTGGTTTGCCCAGCTGGAGCCGCACGGGTACCGACTGGCCGCGGCGAATGCCTTCGGGTACGGCTTTGGCGAAGCCCATATCCACTTCGAAACGGCCATTGCGCACCTCGGGATACACCTTGCTGACGCTGAGCTGGACCGTCTGGCCGTTGAATTCGAAAGAACCTTCGAGACCAGGGAAAATGCGCGAGATGTAGTGTTCATCCACTTCCACACGCATTTTGAAACCGCTCAGGTCGTCGATCTGACCGATATTCTGACCCGTGGCGATGCTGGCCCCGACCTCCACGTCCACCCGCGAAAGCAGTCCGGACACGGGGGCTTTGACGTACAGGTTGGCCAGGTTTTGCTTCATCATGTCGAGGTTCAGTTTCGTGCGGTCGAGCGTGCCTTCGAGCTGTTTGATCTGGGTGATACTGTTCTCCTCCTGGAATTTCTGGTTTTCCACTTCGATCTCGCGCTGTTGCACGAGGCGTTCGTAGGCGATGCGGGTTTTGGTATATTCCTGTTCGCTGATCACCTGGTCGGCAAACAGTTTTTTGTTGCGTTCATGGTCGTCTTTGGCCTGCTGGATCTGGAAATCGAGTTCGGACAAGGTGCGGCGCAGGGTGAATTTGTCCTGCCGCAGGCGCAGGCGGGTGTTTTCGAGGTTGTTGATCAGGTCGTACATCTCGGTTTCGCGGTTCACGAAGTCGAGGGTCAGGCGCTGGTTGTCGAGGCGCAGGATGAGGTCGCCCTGCTTCACGGTGGCGCCGCCGTCGAGGTATTTCTGCACCACATAGCCGCCTTCGATGGCGTCGAGCTGGTAGGTTTTGAGCGGTTGCACCACACCGGTGACTACGATAAATTCATCGAAAACGCCTTTGTTGACGTCCGAGATCGTGATTTTGTCGCGGTTCACGTTCAGCGAACTTTTGCGGGTGGAAAGCAACAACGTGAAGACCACGAAAGCCAGGAAGGCCAGAATGCCGGCGCCCAGCGCAATCCGTTGCAGGGTCCATTTTTTCTTTTGAATGGGACGATCCATAATTGAGTTGTACGAATTCGGGGGTTTAAGGTCTGTTTTGATTGCCAATATCTTTCCTACCCTTTCAGAAAGTCTATGCCAATTTTTCAAGTCACTGACAATCAATTATTTAATCCCAAAAACCATTACCCCGCTTGTCCGCCTCCGAACAGCCGTGTCCGAAAATGAACACTTTTCCGGAAAAAAATACTGTTGTTTTGCACACCGCTACGGGTAATCGTTGTCTTTCCCCGCACACCACCCACTAACGCTCCTTCCATGACAACAGCCAATATCCTCATCGTGGACGACAACCCCGGCGTGCTCAGCGCCGGCAAACTCTTCCTGAAACGCCATTTTTCGGAAGTGGACACCACCCGCGACCCCACGGAGATTCCCGGGTTGTTCCGCGAGCGCAGCTATGATGTCGTCATGCTCGACATGAATTTTCAGCGCAACAAAAACACGGGACAGGAAGGCTTCCAATGGTTGGAAAAAATCCTTGAACTCGACCCCACGGCTATCGTCGTGCTCATCACGGCCTACGGCGACGTGGAGATGGCCGTGCGCGCCATCAAAAACGGCGCGACCGACTTCGTACTCAAGCCCTGGGACAACGACAAGCTACTCGCCACCCTGCACTCCGCCCTGCGCCTCAAAAACAGCCAGGACGAAGCCAATCACCTGAAATCCAAGCAGGTAGGCCACAACCTCGCCCAGGCCCGCGACCTCCCGGAGATCGTGTTTGGCAGCGCGGCCATGCGCCAGGTGTTCGACACCATCAGCCGCGTGGCGGAGACCGATGCGAATATTCTTTTGCTGGGTGAAAATGGCACGGGCAAGGACCTGATCGCGCAGGCTATCCATGCGCATTCGGCCCGGGCGAAGGAGAATTTCGTCAAAGTGGACCTCGGCGCCCTCACCGAATCGCTCTTCGAAAGCGAACTGTTCGGCCACGTCAAAGGCGCTTTTACCGACGCCCGCGACGACCGCCCGGGGCGCTTCGAAGCGGCCGACGGCGGCACGATTTTTCTCGACGAGATCGGCAACCTCCCCCTGCCCCTGCAGTCCAAACTGCTCAGCGTGCTGCAAAACCGGATGGTTACCCGCGTGGGCTCCAACCGCCCGCGCCCGGTGAACGTCCGCGTGATCGCCGCCACCAACCAGGACCTGAACGACATGGTCCGCCTCCGCACCTTCCGCCAGGATCTGCTCTACCGCATCAACACCATCGAGATCACGCTGCCGCCCCTCCGCGAACGTGCCGAGGACATCGAAGTACTCGTGGAGCATTTTTTGCAACAATTCGCCCAGCGATACAACCGGCCCGTGCGGCGGCTCAGCCCCAGCTTGCTGCGCGAACTCACCCGCTACGCGTGGCCCGGCAATGTTCGCGAACTTCAGCACGCTGTGGAACGCGCCGTCATCATGGCCAAAACCGACACGCTACAGCCGGAAGATTTCTTTTTCAAAAACGCCTCCGGGGCCGCTGCCGATTTTGCCACCATGAACCTCGACGACATGGAAAAACAATTGATTATCAAGGCACTGGAAAAACATTACGGCAACATCACAGAAGCCGCCCAGGAACTCGCAATCGAATCAATCGAATCAATCGAACCAATCGAATCAATCGAACCAATCGAACCAATCGAACCAATCGAACCAATCACCCATGGCCCGACCCTTCTCCTACGCCCTCACGTGGCGCGTCCTCGCGCTCGCGCTGCTGATCACGACGGCGGCGGGGGTCGCGTTTTTTGCCGAAAACCGCTGGCTGGCGGTGTTGCCCGCCGTTGCGGCGGTGGTTCTCACCCTCAGCCTGATCCGTTATGTGAACGACACCAACCGGCGGCTGGCGCGCTTTTTTGAAAGTGTGCGTTATTCCGATTTTGCCATCCGTTTTTCTTCGGGAAAAGAAAAGGGCAGTTCGTTCGAGGAGGTCAACCGTCAGTTCAATGAAGTGCTCGAAGCGTTTCGCCAGACACGCGCCGAAAAGGAGGCTAACCTGCTGTTTATGAACACCATCGTGCAACACCTCGGCACCGGCGTGTTGGCTTTCGACCGGCAGGACAACCTCTTGTTGTCCAACAACGCCGCCTTCCAGGTGCTCGGCGTGTACCGGCTGCACCACCTGCAGGACCTGCCCGCGCGGCATGCCGCCTTGCAGGAATTTGCCCATGACCTGAGCACCAAAGGAAAAATTCTCTACCAGCCCGAACCCGGGCGCCAGCTGGCGGTCCAGGGCGTGTCGCTCAATCTGCAGGGTCGCGCCGTGCGCCTCCTGACCCTCCAAAACATCCACCCGGAACTCCAGCGCAAGGAACTCGACGCCTGGCGCAACCTGACCCGCGTGCTGCGCCACGAGATCATGAACTCCGTGACGCCCATCGTGTCGCTCATCGAAACCATGCAGGACATTCTGCACAACAGTCAGTCGGAAAACCCTTCGCGCGCCGATCTGGCCGACCTCACCGAAGCGCTCGACGTCGTGGGCTCGCGCAGCCGCGCGCTCATGGATTTTGTACAGGCCTACCGGAGCTTTTCAGCGGTACCGGAGCCCAAGCCGGAGCCCATTGCAGCCAAAAAACTGCTCGACCACGTCGCGCAACTGGTCAATGCCGACCAGCGCTCCGGGACGCCTGTTCTTATCCAGGCTTTTGTGCAGCCGGAAACCTTGGTGCTCCAGGCCGATGCCGGTCAGATTGAAATGGTGCTGCTCAATCTCGTCAAAAACGCCCGCGAAGCCCTGCAACAGGCCGAAATTCCGGAGAAACGCATCACCCTCCGCGCCGGCGCCGACGACAAAAACCGGCCTTTTATCGAGGTGGAAGACAACGGTCCGGGTATCGCGCCGGACCTCCTGGAGGAAATTTTTATCCCGTTTTTTACTACCAAAGCCGGCGGCACAGGCGTCGGCCTCAGTATTTCTCAACAAATCATGCAGCTCCACGGCGGCGATCTCCGCGTGAGCACCTCGACGGGCGGGGGAGCGCGGTTTGTTTTGGCTTTTTGAAATGAGTGAATGAGTGAATGAGTGAATGAGTGAATGAGTGAATGAGTGAATGAGTGAATGAGTGAATGAGTGAATGAGTGAATGAGTGAATGAGTGAATGAGTGAATGAGTGAATGAGTGAATGAGTGAATGAAATTGGGCCTTTCGGTTTCAGTAATGCCTTGTAAAACAGCCTTTTTTTGGAAAATTTTATTTTCAATAATTATTGAAACCATCGTTCGGCAGCGCTGTTTCATTCCCAAACCCTCCGCATGAAAATCTACCGCTCGCTCCCCGGTTCAGCCGAAATTGCCTCCTTTATTGCAGTTGAAAAAGCCCGTGACTACACCTACCCTGCCGTGGGTCAAACAGCGGAACCGGGCGTCCGGCTGTCCGGATTTGAACACGACCGGCAGCGGATTGCGGTGGGTTTTGGGCGGGAAGATTTTGAGCGCGCCAAAGCAGCTTTGCGCAACTGGGTGCATTTTCCGGCGGCCTGGACAAAAATCCTCCCTGCCAATGCTCCCATCCAGGCCGGCGACACGATCGCCATGTTCTTCCGGTTGTTCGGTTTCTGGTGGCGCAATTCCTGCCGCATCGTTTATGTCATCGACGAACCCGGCCGTTTCGGCTTCGCTTACGGCACCCTGCCCGCCCATCTCGAGCGCGGCGAGGAAATTTTTTTGGCCGAGCTGGACCATGAAGGGAACGTCTGGTACGAGCTGCGGGCTTTTTCGCAGCCGCGCGCCTTTCTCGCACGGCTGGCGTATCCATACGTCCGGCTCCTGCAGGAAAAATTCCGGCAGGATTCCGCGCTGGCTGTTCAGCAATTTATCCGCGACAAAGGCCCTGAAAACGAGCCTGTTATCCCGCCGGATTATTGGCTGTTCCGCTTCCTGTTCTTTTTGATCGCTGCGGCTTGGCTATGGCCGGGCAGTGTGATGGGTCATGATTATGGCCGGCTGCCGCTTGCATTTGCCATGCTTTTGATCGTGCCGGCCGGGCTCCTGACGGCGGCGCGGCACTTTCCTTTTACCCGCAAACCGTTGCGTCCTCTTTGGCCTGTGCTGCTGCCGGCAGCGCTGGCGGCAGCAGTGTCGCTGGGCTTGCCCGGCGGGTGGGCCGCCGGGGCGCTGATGATGCCCTGGGTGCTGGTTTGCGGATGGGTGGCTGGCGTGGGAGGCTGGGGCTTGTGGCGGGAATGCGTTTCGGTGAAATCGATCTCCCCACACCTTTCGTCAATCCTTCCGGCCCCCGCCATCGCCCTTGGCGCCGGCTTCCTCCATCTCCTCATTGCCGGCCTGGCTGCTTTTGCCGATCGCATCGGCTATCATCCTTTCGGTTTTGGCGACGATATCATCCGGCTGACAGCGCTGCATTTTCACTTTGCGGGCTTCGCCTTGCCGGTGTTGGCGGGGGCGACTGTCATTTTTTCGAAAGACCATTTTTCCAGGTTCACAGCCTGGTGCATAGTGCTGGGCGTGCCGCTGACGGCCGTGGGGATTATGGCAACTCAGGTGCATTGGGGGCCTTTTTTGGAAATTTTTGCCGCTGCTTTTATGGCCGGTGCCGGGCTGCTGGCTGGGGTGGTTTGGGCCTTGCTCGGCCTCCGGCGGCGGAACGGTTGGCTGCTGGCGGCCGGCATCGCGCTGGGCAGCAGCATGACGCTGGCGCTGGCTTACGCGCTGCGGGCGATTGCCCCCGATTTTGCGCTCTCCCTCGATCAAATGCGGGCCATTCACGGAACCCTGAACGGTTTTTTGGCAGTGCCGCTGGCACTGATCGGGCTGTGGCGGCTCGGCTTCGAGTGACGATTACATGCTCATTAAGGGCTTTTTCGACCCCTAATCAGCATGTAACCATCAATCCAAAGAAAGCCGCTCCAGTTTCCCTTTATCGTCTTTCACCGCGTACGGCACCGTTTCGCCGCGCTGGCGTAATGTTTTTTGCACTGCCAGGGCCTCTTCGGCAGTGCCATAGCGGCCTAGCAGGATAAGTGTCATGCCATTGGACAAGGGGCGCATTTCGATGGCGCCAAGCGTTTGGTACGGCGCCGGATCAAAGCGCTCCGGATTGGACAATGCCGCGATTCGCACATAATACGCCGGCCCTTCGGCGGGGGTGGAAAGCGAGGAATACTGAGCCGGCGCCACGGCGCCGGCATCCTGCAAGGATGCCGGCCCGTCCAGAAAATAAGGTTGCAAATCCGGGTCACCGGCCTTTTCAGCGGTAACCGTGGCATCCCGGAATCCGCGGGTCACGACTTGAGCGCGGGCAGCCTAGGCTTTCTCCACGTCCGCCCAAATGCCTACGCGGACCTTCTGAAGTCCGTTTTCCGGTTTGACGTAAAGGTGCCCCAGATCCGCCAGCGAACCGTAATCGCCCAGATTGAAGGACTGCTCGGCCGTAAAGGAGCCGACCTGAACGGCGTAACGAACCGGACTGCCGCCAGGCGCCTGGAGGGCCAACGTGCTGTATTGAACAGGGGCCGCGGGTTGGGCGGGCGACTGCGTTTTATACACTTTCATCCTTTTATCCGAAACGGCCGGGGCAGGTGGGGTAGCGGCGGGAACATCGGCCGGAGGGTTGTTCAACGGCGCCGCGGCGGCGCTTGGGTCATCGGCGGGGGGCGTGCTCGCAGGCGGATTGTAATCGATGAACATCGTTTCACTCACACCCGTTTCGGCCGTGGCGAATACGCCGGGAAATTTGACCGAAATATCATCGACAACGGCCTGAGCATCGTCGCGGGTACGAAAGATGCCGAGTCGGAGTTTGTACAAATCGTTCTCCTGTTTGAAATAGAATTTACCGTAATCGGCCAGGTCGGCAAATTTGTTGCCGGGCTCGGTGAAAGCCGCCTTGCCCGATGCCAGCTGAATGCCGAAGCCATTTTGATCGCCTTCCAGGAATGGCCCGACGGGTACGCGTCGCGGAACGCCGCTGGGATTTTTAACGAGCCAGGCCATGAGATCGGAGACGCCCGGCGACAGCTGCACCGGCGCGATGGACTCCGTTCCGGCGAGGGTTTGGGCGGTTTTCAGGTTCAAGCTCTGGTCCTGATAGCCGTTTTGAGCGAAGGTGACCGTGTAGTCCTGTCTCGGATTGAGGCGCAGGGTGTAATTGCCGCGGGCGTCGGTGAGGGTGCGGGTCACGTGGTTGCCGCTGTTGCTTCGGGCGTACACAGTGGCCCCGGCCAGCGGCGCGCCCGAGCCCGCGGCGAATACCGAACCCGTGAACGGGCCGCTGCGGTCGTTGCCCATCGCGATGTTCAGGGTATGCGAATCGGTGGACCTGATGGGGACCAGGGCGGTTTGCAGACCCGGCTTGCGGATGCTCAGGTAACAATTGGCGCCCGGCGGCAGGCTGAACGCAGCATTTCCCGAGGCGTCGCTCCGGATGACGCCCAGGCCGCAGGGCGCAGCGTCGATTTCCGCACCCGCGACGGGTTTGCCGAAGCTGTCGTGGATGCTGATTTGATAGGATTCTCCGGAAGTGTTTTGCGCGGCGAGCAGGGAGGGAAACGTGGCCAGCAGCAGCATTAAAATGATGCCCCTGGCGCTTATTCTGGAAAAATGAGTCGTTTCGATCATACGGTTCGGGTTGAAAAACTCGGATTGAAAAAACCGGACTTGCAAAATAGCGCTCCGGCATTGTCAAAGATATTAGAAGTTGTCAATGCCAGCCAAACCACCCTACCTTTGAACAAAACCAGTCCCTATATCCTGTTCAGTATGAAGAAACTTGCCTTTCCCGCCTTGGCAACAACGCTGTTGCTGCTCGTTTCCCGTCTCCTTTCCGCCCAGATTTCCCTCGACTCCACCTTTGGCGACAATGGTTTCGCCAGTTTCGGATACCACCAGGGCCGGCTGACGGAGTTCAAATTTGCAGCCCTGCAAAACGATGATCGAATCGTTGCTTTCGGTGACTTGTGGAGCAGCGAGCGACAGCGAACACTGCTGGCGCGCTTCGGACCCGATGGACAACCGGACCCCGGTTTTGGCGACCAGGGCATCGCGCGTTTGTATTCCGATGGTCCTTCCGAATCGCCGGCAGGGCTGTTTATTCTGCCCGGAGGCAGCATCGAAACCGCCACCGTTTTTTACCTGAACGGCGGATTGCGCCTGAAAATAAAACACTGGACACCTGACGGACAGCCGGATGCCGCCTTTGGCGAACTACTCAGCCCTGAACTCAGCCCGGGCGGGTATTTCACCAAACTGATCCGCCAGCCCGACGGTTGGCTCGTGGCCGGCGCCCGGACCTACTGGCCCCTCAGCGAGCAGTCCGATCTCTTCGTAGCCCGCCTCAAAAGCGACGGCGGCCTGGACCCCAACTTTGGCAACAATGGCATTCAACTCATTGATTATGAAGGAAAAAGCGACCTTGCCACCGATATGGAACAGGCGCCCAACGGCAAAATTTTCCTGCTGGCCGACTCGCGCGAAGGTTCCTCTCAAAACAATTATCTCGCCCGCCTGCTGCCCAACGGCCAGCCCGATCCGCAGTTCGGCTGGTTCGGCGACGGCCTGCAATACATCGGAACTTTCCTGCCGCTGAACGACCTGGCCATTCCGGACAACGACTATCTCTACCTCGGCGGCGCCACCACTTTTGACCCGACAGGTTTGTGCGTTTACCGACTCTCGTCGTATAACGGACAACGCGACGAAAGCTTCGGCTCCCTGGGCCGCGCTATCGTGCCGCTACCATTGCCCGGCAGTTTCAAAAAAATACTTCCCTTGCCCAACGGCGATGTACTCGCGGCGGGCACCAATTACGCCGACGGGATAGCCCGGCAGGTCATCGCGCGTTTCGACATGAACGGACACCTCGTGCCCGGTTTCGGCAATTCAAACGGTTACACGGTGGCAGGCTCACAGCAGTTCCCCGCCATGCTGGACGATTGCCTCCTGACGCCGTCCGGCGACATCGTGACGGCCGGACTGTCCTATGAGGACGGGGCCGGTTTTCTGCGCGGCAGCATCCTGCGGCTCACGGCCCAGGGACTACCCGACCCGGATTTCGCGGGCGGACAAATGACCCTTTATCTCGAACCCCGGGGTGACGATTTTGGCCGCAGTATCCGCGCCCTGCCCAACGGCGAACTGCTCGTCAGCGGTATTTCCGAAGGCGACAATGCCAACCCGACCCTGCTCCGCCTCGATGCTTCCGGCCAAAAACTATCCGTCTTCGGAGGTCCCGAAGGACTTGGACGGCCTTTCCCGCTGGAAGCCGGAGCCTCAGGTCTCTCCGAAGCGCTCCCGCTCTCCAACGGCTTTATGTTCTTCGCAGGCGTTCGGGCGGGACAAACCCAACAGTTCGCCGAGCTGTACAGTGTACGGCCCGATGGCTCCCCGAACCCCGGTTTCGGGCAAAACGGCATCGCCAGGATCGCCCTGCCCGTTGGGCTGATCAATCCCTATTATACCGATTGCCTGTTGCAGCCCGACGGCCGGGTACTCGTGTACGGTGGCGGGTACGTGGAGAACGCTTTTCCGCAATGGGTCCTGTTTTTTGCGCGATTCATGCCCAACGGCGAGCCCGACGGTGGCTTTGGCGAAAACGGTTCGGAAATCGTTTTTCTTCCCGAAAACAGCTTCGCAGGCTCCATGACCCTGCAATTGGACGGAAAAATCGTGGCGGTAGCGCACGCCTCAGGGGCCGTCGTTTTTCGCCTGAAACCCAACGGCCTCGTGGATGGCAGCTTCGGCGAATCGGGCGCAACGGTCCTTTTCCCCGCGTTCGCGGAGCATCGCCAGTCGGCCCTCAACATACTGCCCGACGGCCGTCTCGCTGTGCTCTGCCAAAGCGACACCTCCCTGCTCGGTTTTGCCCTAGTAACGGCCGACGGCCAAAACGCCACGGTTTCTTCGTTCGAACTGGACGGGGCCTTCACCCTTGCGCGCGAGCTGCTTGTATTGCCCTACGGGAAAATGGTGTTCGCGGTCACGACAACCAACCCAGATGGCCTGGAACAAGTGCAAATCGTGCGCCTCCAGCCCAGCGGCGCGATCGATCCCGACGGCACATTATTGCTTCCGTCCGGACCGTTTGGTCGCCGGGCAACAGCGCTCGAAAGGCTGCCCGGCGGCCAAATCGCGGTCACAGGCGCCGAATTCGACGGTTTTTCCCAAAACGTATTTGCGGCGCGGCTGACGGGCGATTTTCAAATTGAAGCGTCCGACGAATTTGATTCAGGACTCCGACTGTCTGTCTCGCCCAATCCGGCCAGGGAAGTACTGTATGTCCGTTTTGAACTGACTCAGCCCGGGACGCTGCGCGGAGAATTGTGGAATGCCGCAGGTCAGCATCTGGGCAATATTTTCGACGTCACGGAGCCAGCCGGGGTGTTTGAAGAAATCGTGCGGCTGCCGGCTGGGCTGGCAGCGGGGGTGTATGCCTTGAAGGTGACGGGAGATAAAGGAGAGAAATTGCTGTTGCCGATGGTGATCCGGTAGGAGAGCAATTGCATTTGCAACTGCTCCTGCAACTTACCTTTGCCCCATGCGACACCGTGAAATCTTCGCTCCGAAATACCTCCGCGACATCGGCAAACACTTCGCCCTCGACCGCGACGTGCCCCATCTGGCCGCCATCCGCCAACACGTGGCCGACTGGCAGACCTCCTGGCACAACGGCACCATCATCCGGCAATCGGAAATCCAACTCCAGAAGGAATTCCTCCACACCTTCTTCGCCGGCTGCCTCGGCTACCGCTCCAAAATCGGACGCAACGACTGGGAACTCGACGCTGAATTCACCACCGCCGTAGACGGCACCCGCGCCGACGGCTACCTCGGCTTTTTCACGCCCGAAGCCCAGCGCACCGTGGCCGTGATCGAACTCAAAGACGCCGCCACCGACCTCGACAGGCCCCAAAACCGCAAAAACGACAAACGAACGCCCGTCGAACAGGCCTTCTCCTACGTGCCCAAACTGGGCCCCGACTGCCGCTGGGTCATCGTCTCCAATTTCCGCGACATCCGCCTCTACCACGCCCAGGACCAGGGCCGCTACGAAGCCTTCGACATCACCCGGCTCCACGAAGACGAACAACTCTGGCGATTCCTCTTCCTGCTCCACCGCGACCGACTGCTGCCCCACGGCGCCGAAAGCTACCTCGAACACTACCACCGCCAACGCCTCGAACAAGAGCAAACCGTCTCGGAAGATTTTTACCGAAAATTCAAACAACTGCGCCTCAGCCTCTTCGACCACCTCAAACGCAACAACCCCGGCCACGACGAACTCCTGCTCTTCGAAAAAACCCAAAAACTGCTCGACCGCGTCGTGTTCGTGCTGTTTTGTGAAGACAAAGGCCTGCTGCCCTACGACATCCTGCGCCGCGTGCGCCAGGCCGCCCACGCCAGCCTCGACCCCAGCGGCGGACAAAACATCTGGGCCCAACTCAAAGGCCTCTTCCGATCCATCGACAAAGGCAACCCCGCCCAAAACATCAACCGATACAACGGCGGCCTCTTCGCCCCCGACCCCGAACTGGACGAACTCCAGCTCGCCGACAACATGGCCGAACTGCTCCTCGGCCTCTCCCAATACGACTTCGACTCCGACCTCGACGTCAATATCCTCGGCCACATCTTCGAACAAAGCATCAGCGACATCGAAGAAATCAAAGCCGACATCGCCGGCCACAGCACGGAGAAAAAAACCGGCAAACGCAAAAAAGACGGCATCTTCTACACCCCGGAGTACATCACCCGCTACATCGTCCGCGAAGCCGTGGGCGGCTGGCTCGACGAACGCAAACGCGAACTCGGCTTCGACAGCCTGCCCGAACTCTCCGACGCCGACCTGGCCTCCGTCAAAATGATCCAAAGCGGCCCCCGCAAAGGCCGCGTGGAAGGCAACGCCGCCGTAGAACAACACCGCGCCGCCTGGACGGCCTACCGCCAGGCCCTCTCCGGCATCAAAGTGCTCGACCCCGCCTGCGGCTCCGGCGCCTTCCTCATCCAGGTGTTCGACTTCCTCAGCGCCGAAGCCCAAAACGTGAACGACGAACTCGCCCGGCTCTCGCTGGGCCTGCGCAGCACCGACGATCTCTCGCGCAACATCCTGACCAACAACATCTTCGGCGTCGACATCAACCGCGAATCCGTCGAAATCACCAAACTCTCCCTCTGGCTCAAAACCGCCGACAACCAACGCGAACTCACCGCCCTGGACCACAACATCCGCTGCGGCAACTCCCTCATCGACGACCCGGAAGTGGCCGGAGAACTGGCGTTTCACTGGCCGACGGAATTCGCGGATGTGTTTGGGGAGAAGGGCGGGTTTGATGTGGTGGTGGGGAATCCGCCGTATGTAACCTTTGCCTTGGGAGCAAAACAGAAGTTTGAAGATGACTTGACAGACTACTACAAAACCCAATATCCTCGTTCGTCATCTTACAAAGTCAGCTCCTATCTTATCTTTTTTGAACGTTCGCTCTCTCTGCTTAACCCGGAAGGGCTCCTTTCATTCATTTTGCCAAGCACTTATCAAACCAATTATTTTTTCAAAGATTTCAGAGAGTATTTGATTTCGAACCATGGAATTAAGAGCCTGACATTACTCAAATACAAAGTCTTCCAGGATGCTGAAATGGGTTTTACATCCATTCCCGTAGTTAGAGGATCAAAGAAAGAAGGAGACTTGACCATTCTAAAAGAATCTGATTCTGAGAGCAATGTGCTTGACATGCGAGAGTACAGCGTTGAGCAACAGAAATTTCTCACGCTTCCTGATAGCAAGTTTTTGGTCTCACAAGAACTTTTAGGAATTTGGGAGAGCGCCCAATTGGGTTCTACACAATTGGGCAATAAGAAACAATTTGTTTTTTACAATGGCACAAAAACCGGAGACAATGATAAATTTTTGAGTGACACTCCTGCTTCGCCAATGTACAAGCCGGTTTTAAGAGGGAAAGATTTTTATAAATACGTCGTTTGGGGTCAGGAAAAATACATTTTGTTCGACAAGGAAAAACTGTGGAGTAACACCAATGAATCGAT
>JBGAJY010000154.1:2446-14193 GCA_044224705.1 Saprospiraceae bacterium | reverse complement strand
GGATTTTCCGCTGGCGGAAAATCCCCAACTTGCTCTAAACGCTATTCTTACAACTCCCCTGCCGGCACGTTCCCCGCTTTCATTTCCGCCACCTGTTCGGCTGAAAACGGTGGTTCCAGCAAATCTGCCGACTCGTGGTAGCACCGGAACATGTCGGCAATAAAATGAATCCGCTCTTTCAAATCGGCCCAGTCCACAGCGCCGGTATTGTGCAAACTGTCGGGCGTGGGGTCAATTTGTTGCAGCAAGGCGAGCAGTTCGGGATTGGCCAGGTGCCGGAGATTTTCCGGAAAGGCAGCCTGCAAATCTTCTCCCAGGCGCAATCGCTGCCCCTTCGGAAAACACAACACCATCAAATGGTCGGTCAGAAAACGCCGGATGCGGTGCCGTATTTCTGTAAAAAACCGCTCGCTGACGAGGTCCAGTTGCGTGCGGCTGCCCACCAGTCGCATGAGCAGCAGGCCGGCATATACGATCCAGCTGCTGTGCGGAAACAGCGCGCTGAGCAATCGGCGGGTAAACTGATTCGGATCGATCACCGACGCTTCGAGGGCTTCCGCGATTTCCGGTTGCAGGCGGGTTTGTTCGTGAAAACCGATTTCCAGGTTGGCCAGCAGGAGCCATTCGGCCCTCGCTTTGGGCTCGGCTGCAAAAAGCGCCTGGTAATAATGGGTAAAAGCCCGGCGCAGGTAGCGCTGTCCATCCGGCGGGTCGCCGTCGCGCAGGGTATCGCAAAATCGGGCGATTTTATCCGGGTCCGGAGCCGGGTCGTCCGCGCAGCTTTCGATAAATCCGGCAAAGGCGCGGCCGATCTCGGCGTACACCTTCTGGTTGCCGCGACCCACCGCGTCGCTGGCGCGCTCCATCGCCGCGCCCGGGTTCAGGGCTTCCCAGATCAATTTCCGGACGGCTGTCGCGTCTTTTTTGGGGTCTTTCAGGCGAATGAGGGCGGTGAGCTCCGCAGCCGCTTCGCGGGCGGCAGGAGTGTCCGTCATGGCTTGTTCCAGGGCGCGGGAGAGGTCCTCCTTGCGCATCGTTTGCCCGGCCTGTTTGGAGGCCCAGGTGGCGAAAGTGCACCAGTTGGCGCCGGAGCCGAAGCGCCGGGCCAGCGCCGCCGAGAGCTCGAAATAGCTCTGCGTGATCTGAACATTGCGGAGCACGGGCGTGTCGAGTTCCGCGATGCGGCCGACTTCGGCGGGGGTGTGGTACTGGGCATCCATGGTCAGCAAATGTGCTGAAACATGAGGGTATCGCAGGGGAGTTTTTTGAAATTTATTTTCCCTTCCCAACTCGCCGATAAGGCTCCTGGGCGACGTGGATTCTAATTTGCGGGCAAACAAATGAGCACATGGAGATACAATTGATTCAAAGCAAAATTCATGAATTGAGGGGTCAACGCGTGATTTTGGATGCTGACCTGGCCGAGTTGTACAGTGTGGAGACCAGGGTGCTCAACCAATCCGTAAAAAGGAATCTGGCGCGCTTCCCGGAAGATTTTATGTTTCAGCTCACTTCGGAGGAATTTGAAAACTTGATATCACAAAATGTGATATCAAGTTGGGGCGGTACGCGCAAATTGCCTTTCGCATTTACCGAACACGGCGTAGCCATGCTCTCCGGCATTTTGAACAGTCCAAAGGCTATTGAAACCAATATCGCCATTATCAGGGCTTTCATTTTGCTGCGCCGTTATGCCCTGACATACAAAGAATTAGCCGAAAAAATGGCCGCCCTGGAAACGAAAATGGATAACGAAATCGAAGCGATTCACGAAGCCCTGAGGCAGCTGGCCCCTACCGATCCCTCGCCAGATGCCTGGCAAAACCGGCCGAGAATTGGATTCAAATAATCCTTATTCCCACTTGAAGTCACAAAATGCGACTTCAAGTTGAAGACCTTAATTTCTATTTTATCCGGGAAAATTTAGGCACTTGAGGTCGCAGATTGCGACCTCAAGTCTGTGCGATCTGGTTTGACAGGAAAGTCTCAGCGCTGAATCACCACCCGCCCCGTTTGCGCCCCCGAATAATCCGCCGCCGAAATCCGGTAAATCAGCAGCCCCGCCGGCAAATCCGCCACCGGTACTTCCATCGGAGCCCGCCCCACCCGCTCGCGCAGCACCAGCCGGCCGTTCAAATCGTACAATTCAAAAATCTGTTCTTCCTCCCGGTTGCTCAGAACGGTCAGATATTCGGAGGCCGGATTGGGGAAAAGCAGGACCGGAACCGTCGTTTCACCGGCTGCGTAGGTGTCCGTCGTGCAATCGTTGGAATAGCCGGGCGTCGTTTTGCTGGTCGCCTGAAAGGCTCCCGTGCCATCGGGGCAGCGCGACCAAGACACGTCGGCCGTTTGGGCCCCGAAGCTCAGGCTGTCGAGCACGGTGCCGTTGGCGTAACTGATGAGGAGCGATTCGCCGTTGCCGGACAGTTTGAAACCGGCGTGGTAGCCCAGGGTCGTGCTGTCGTTGTCGGCCCAGACGACCACGAAACCCAAGCCCGGGATCACTGCCGTTTCTGGGAACTCCCACTTGGTTGCATTGCCCGTGTCGTCGCTCAGGTAGAGGCCGTGCAGGCTGATGGGCTGGCTGGTGGTGTTGTACAGTTCGATCCAGTCTTCGTGCTGCGCTTCGTCGTCGAGGGTGTCGGTCTGATTGATGGCGAGGAATTCGTTCACGACGATATCGCCCGGATTTGCCGTGACGACCGCCGCGTTGAGCGTGTAGAATTCATACTCCGCCCTTTGCGGCGAAAACATGCCGGCGTTGGTATTTTCCGCGTAGAGATAATACTGCATTTGCGAAGACGCGAGTACGACCGAGGCGCCGAACACTTCGTCTCCGGCAGCGCCATCGGCGTGCTGGCCGTCGTCGTACATCGGGATGCGCGTGAATTTTTCCGTCAGGGCGTTTCGATAGCCCAAAAACACGGAGGAGGCGTTGGCGGCCGTCACCTTGGCCGTGAAACTGACCGTTTCGCCCAGTTGCGGCGCCGACGGGGCGGTGGCGATGTCGGTGATCACAGGCTGTGCATATTGAAAATCGGCCGTGCCGGCCAGGTAGGCGCTGCGGCCCTGCATCAGGTTGCCGATGGCGATGATGCTGCCGCCCATGCCGCCGGAGGCGTCCTGCGTCATGCCGTTCTGGAACTGCGCATAGCTGAACAATTTGTGCGTATCGCTCTGCACGGCCGTGTCGATGGTGGCCTGCATTTGCGCCGCCCAGCTTTGGTATTGCCCCGAAGCGAACATTTCGGCATTCATGGTGCGCATGTGGGCGAAATACATTTTGCGGTAGCTGGCATTGTTCAAAATGGCTTTGATCAGGGGCCAGTCGGCGTCGTTGATATGCAGCGTGGCGCTCATTTGCTGCTTTTGCTGACTGGTGCCGAGGCCGCCGCTGCCGGTTTGGGTAAATGCCGCGAAGCACATGTTCAGGTCCCAGATGACGGTGTTGTAGTGCCCCGTTTGGTCTTTGTAGAGGTAATAGTTTTGGACAAAAGTGCCGCTGTAACTGTCGAGGTTCACCGTCAGGTTGTTGAAGGCCAGCATCCAGATGGCGCGGTCGATGTCCATCGACTGGGCGAGGTTGGCGGCGTTGTTGGTGACCGTGTTGCAGAGTTGCACGAGGTCGGTCCAGCCGTAATCCGATTTGATTTCATACCGTGTAAAATACTGCGACGAGTCGGCGGAAATGTAGCGCAGGTTGCTTTTTCCCATATTGCCGGGGCCGGCGCCGAAGACCGGGTTGCACTTGACGAACACCCCGTCGGAGGAGTAAAAATGCGTTTCGCAAAAATCCTTGCTGATGTCTTCGTCATTGGTGTACAGCCCGATGTAGCTGTTGTTGACGTACACCTGCGCAAAATTGGCCCTCGGGCAGGCCATGTAATTCCCCAGAATCCGGTACGCCAGCGCCTCCCGGATCTGGGACGGGTCGCTGAATCCGTTGCTCAGTTTGACGTCCGTAAAGCCCTCATAGGCCTGGTTGTCGCGCACGTAATCCAGTTTGATGTGAAACGGGTTTTTCACCTGGTTGGAATTGTAGGAGCTGTTGCCCTTGTATTTGACGCCCACGCTGTCGAATTGCACGCCGTTGATCCTGACCCACTGGGCGAGGATATACCCCTCCGAGCCGTTTTTGGAGGTGTCGAGCTGGTAGTCCCAGTTCGTCTGGTTGAAATGGATTTCAATGCGCTGGATCACATTCAAATCATAAAAAGACTGGCCGGATACACGAATGGCGGCCAGTCCGAGGATAGCGATTAAGGTCAGGATGTTCTTTTTCATAAGCGGGAAGGAAAGGAAGAAGTTGTTGAATTTGGTGAAGTAATGGCAGGAAAACAGGGCCATCACCTATTTAACCCCACCCCCAACCCCTCCCCCGAAGGGGAGGGGAGTTTGCCCCCAGCAGGATCATGCCCCTCCCCTTCGGGGGAGGGGTTGGGGGTGGGGTTAAACAGGCGGGAAGGAAATCTCATGACAATATTTTCTGTCAATTTTCCTTCCTTCACGGCAAAACCGTCACCGTGCCCTGAAACGGCAGCACCACTCCGTCGATAAATTTCACTTCAACAAGCCAGGTAAATACCCCCGGATTCACGGATTTGCCGCGAAAACTGCCGTCCCAGCCTGAATTCAGGTCGTCCGGATCGAGGTCCCGGGCTTCGTACACCAGTTCGCCCCAGCGCGAATACACGCGGAACAACTGGATCGTTTCGACGCCGGCGTTACCGGAGATGACCAGGCGGTCGTTCCGTCCGTCGTCGTTCGGACTGAAAACATTGGGAATGTAAACGTTGCGGATTTTATTGACCCGAACCGTCAGGGTATCGGAGCGGAAACAGCCGTCGGCCGAAGCGACGGAGAGTGTGTAAGTCGTTGTTTCGGAGGGTTTTGCGAAGGGTTCCAGACAAGTCGCGCACGACAATCCGGCGGCGGGCGTCCAAAGAATGCTGTCCAGCGGCACGTTGGAAATTCCCTGCAAAAACACTTCTTCGCCAAGGTCCACCGTCAGGTCTTCGCCCACGGAAATCGCGGGGATGACCGGCGCCGTCAGGGTGCCGGATTGGCTCAGGGTACAGCCATTGGCATCGCGCACCGTGAGAACGTAGTTGCCGGGGGTGAGTGATTCGTAGGTTTCTGCAGGCCCGAATCCGCCGCCGGAAAGATCGAAAGCATAGGGCGAAGCGCCTCCACTCACGCTTTCCACCCCGACGGAGCCCGTGCCCGGTCCCTCACAATCGGGATTGGTAAAAAGGACGTCCATGGCGATCGGCGGCGGCCCGGTGAGGGTAAACTGTTCGGTGATCGTGCAGCCCTTGGCATCCGTGACAGTGACGGAATAATTGCCCGCAGACAGGCCGTTCAGGGCGCTTTGGGCGCTCCCGTTGTTCCAGAGGTAGGCGTAAGGCGGGGTCCCGCCCTCCGTTTGTACCGCCACGCCGCCGTCTGCGGCGGAAGCGCAGGACAACGAAAATCCCATAAAATCCGACAGAACACCGCCCAGGGTGAGCGGTGGCGGGCTCGTGATTTCCCCGATTAGAATGAGTTGGTTGCCAAAATTATCCGACACGGTGACGAGGTACGAACCCACCGGCAGATTGCCGATGACGGCCGCAGTATTGAGCCCTGCGAGGTTGCCCTGGCCCGTGGGACCGTTTTGCCCCACCCGCTCCCAGGCGTAGTGGAACGGCGGCGTGCCGTTGGCCACCGAAAAGTTCAACTGGCCCGTGCTGGCGCCGTTACAGGCGACATTTTCCACCGCCAGGTCGCCGGAAATCTGGCAGATCACCACGTTCAGCGCAAGGTTGATGATGCTGTCGCAGCCTTGCGCGGTTTGCAGCATTTCCTGGTATTGACCCGTTTGAAAAAACGGCTGGCCGGCCACGAACAGGGTGTCTCCGTCGCAGATGTGCAGGTCGAGGTCGGACACGGCGGCGGCATTGTAATCGAGATCGACCTGGATTACGCTGTCGCAGCCGTTGGCGGTGGTGAAGTGAAACACGTAGCTCCCCGGGTCGCAGAGGCTGGTATCGGCCACGTCGAGGCATTCGCCGGTGCAAAGGGAGGCGGTGATCTGTTGCGGCGGGATGGTCGTCACGTTCACCGTCTGGCAACTGGCCGGGGCTTCGTCGCAGGCGTTGGAGGCGATGACGCAGAGTTCGTGGGCGCCTGTTGTAGTCCAGTTGATGACCGGCGTCGGGCCTTGCGCGACGGTGGCGCCGTCCACCATCCAGGTAAATTCCGTCGCGCCGGTGACGCCCGAGGCGGCGTACATGGCCGAACCGGGGCAAAGGTTGAACTCGCCCAGAATGTCGCCCGAAGAGAACAGCGGCGACACGGCCGTGCTGCCTTCCACCACGTGGATCGTGTAATTGCAGATGTCGCCCTGGTTGCCGTCCATGACGAAGTAATAATACTGACCGACGACGAGGGGCACCGTGTTGGTAAAGGTGGCGGTGGTGTTGTTCTGGACGTCCGTGTTGCAATTCGAGACCAGTTGGAAGGTCTGACAATTGCTGCTTTGATAAATGCCGATTTCGAGACCCGGGCCGCCCTGGCAACTGAACACCTGCACGTCCAGCGTCAGGTTGGTGCTGCCGGCGATAAAAGCGATCCACTGCATGTGGTGGACGATGGTCGTGCAAAAACCCGGCGGCGCCTGGCCTTGGGTCGTGCTGTTGTTGATGCCCGTAAATCCGTCGATGTCGCAAATGACGCAGGCCGGCGTGCAGGTCGGGGTCATGGCCGGAGGTTCCGCGCAGGGAGCGGGCTGGGCCCTCATTTGAATAGCACAGGCGAGGGCTAAAAACAGGATGCAGAATTTTCTATTGGTCATAGCATTGGGAGATTGCAGGGAACTCGGTATTTCTTGTGGATCAAGGGTTTAATCGATATTTCTGCCCCACCAGACAGGCCCCTCCCCCTCCGGGGAGGGGAGTAAATTGAGTAGAGGGCAAACTCCCCTCCGGAGGGGGAGGGTCAGGGGGTGGGGCCTGTCTGGCGTGACTTCACCCACACGCAAAAAACACCACACAGGATGCGCCGGCGCCCCGCAAAAGGTTTGCAAATGAATCAAAAATGTCTGGAGAAGACACATTTCCAGATCAATCCGCTCATTCCGGTCAAATCCGGGGATTTCGGCGGAAATCCTGCGGCGTTCCGCCGCTTTTAGGGTTAAATTCCGGCCGTAAATGGCGCGCCATGAAAACAATCCGCATCCTGATACCGGTTTTTCTGCTCCTGCAAACCACCCGCCTGATCGCTCAGCTCGATACGATCCACTGGCTGCCGCCCATGCACGCCCGCGACCAGTGGGGGCCGCAGTTTTTGTATTTATCCACGCCGGAAACGACGCCTTTCGACGTGCACATCCGCAGCGGGTCGGGGGCATTGATCAATACGGTTTCCATCAGCAACACCCAGCCCTTCCAGTATTCCCTCGGCGCTTCGAACAACAGCGCCGCCCTCGTGCCGGAAAGTATGCTGCAAATGCCCTTGCAGGGCAAAGGGCTCGTTATCGAAGGAGAAAAGCCGTTTTACGCCTATTTCCGCGCGCACAGCAATTCGGCTTACCACGCCGGCGACCTCACCTGCAAAGGCCGCGCAGCACTGGGTAGAAGTTTCCGGATCGGACACCTCGTGCAGGCGACGGACGATTCCGGGCAGCGTTCCAATTTCGTCGGGCTTATGGCCACCGAGGATTCCACGGTGGTCACGCTGTCGGATTTCGACGCGGCGGTACGGCTTCATTCGGGCGGAGCCGACGTGGTATCCAACGGCCCCGTCGTGCTCGTTTTGCAAAAAGGCGAGTCGGCGGTGTTTTCCCAATACATCAACTCGAACGGATCGTCGCAGCCGCCCAATGGCCTCATGGGCGCCCTGCTGACGGCCACCAAACCCATCGCCGTCAATTGCGGCTCCTGGGTCGGCGCGCCGGTGACGGCCATGGCCAACGACATCGGGATTGATCAGATCGCGCCTTTTGAAATGGTCGGCAAGGAGTACATCCTGAACAAGGGCAACGGCTCCTCCATCCTCGAACACCCCATCCTGATCGCCCATTTGGACAACACGAAAATCTGGCTGAACGGCGAAACGGCACCTTCCAAAATCCTGAATGCGGGGGAATCCTGGGTCGTGCCCACCGCCGAATATTCGGCCGCGGGGAACATGTACATCCTCAGTTCGGAACCCGTTTTTGTCTATCAGATGATCGGCGGGGCGCCCAGCGGCGACGACGCGCCCCGCACCGCCGGGCTCATCTTTGTGCCGCCGATCAACTGCGGCGTGCCCAACGCCGTGGACGACATCTACCGCCCTAACCAGATCGGGAGCATGCGCTTCCAGGGCGGCCTGATGATCGCGGCCATGAAAGATTCGACCGTCACGGTGCGCATCGACGGCGCCCAGGTCTCCATCGGCGCCCCGGCCGATGTGCCCGGCAATCCCGATTTCGTGACCTACCGCAAACTCAACCTGTTCGACCAGTCGGACACGCCCGGTACGCTGAGCGTGGTGGCCGAAGGCGCGGTGCAGGTAGCCATGTACGGCCGCAACGAGCCGGCGAGTTTCGCGGCGTTTTATTCCGGGTTTACCAAAACCTCGAAGCCGGACATCGCCCTCACCCTGGTCGGCGACGGCGTTTGTCCCGACACCCTGGTGGCCACCGGCCGCTTCGACGGCGTACAATGGATCTACGAAGATTCGGTGCTGCAATACGGTCCGGACACCTTTCTGGTGGCGTTTTCGCCGGGGCAGTACGTCGCCACGGGCTATCTGGGCGTGTGCCGCCGCACGGATTACGCCGCCGATACCGTGAACGCCAGCTTTACCTCCCCCGCATTTCCGTACCAGACCATCGACCCCTCCTGTTTTGCTTATTCGGACGGAAAAATCGTGTTCGGAAGCGTTTACGGCGGCATTGCGCCGTATGAATATTCGGTCGACAACGGGCAGCATTTTAACAAAAACAACCCCGTGGGCGGACTCCCGGCGGGGGCCTACCAGCTCGTGGTCCGCGACTCCACGGGCTGTTACAACCGCCCGCTGGATGCGGCGCTGGGGCAGCCCGACAGCTTCGGCGTGGACCTCGTGTACCGGCGCTACGAGGAGCCCGTGTATCCTGGCGACCCCGTGGAACTGGAAGGCCGGCCGGACCGGCCCATCGTGACGGCAAGTTGGGAGCCCGCCGCCGGCGAGTACTGCCTCGATTGCCTGACCTACGCTTTTCACCCCGAGCAGAGCGTGTGGATCACGCTTACCGTGACCGATTCGGCGGGTTGTCCGGCGTCCGACCGAATCGAAGTGGTGGTGGAGCCGAACGTGTTCGCGCCCAACGCCATCCGGCCGGAATCGGACCGGGAGAACGATCGCTTCGCGCTGTTCAGCCGCGATGCGTTGCGGATTCACCGCCTGGCGATATTTGACCGCTGGGGCGAACTGGTTTTTGAAAGAAAGGATGTGATGACCAACGACCGCGAGGCGGGCTGGGATGGCAGCGTGCGCGGCAAACCGGCGCTGCCGGGGGTGTATGTTTTCGTGGCTACCGTGGAATCGCCGTCTGGGAGAATGCTGGAGTTCAGGGGGGATTTGGTGGTGGTGCGGTGATCTTGTTTCACGCAGACTTGCGCAGACCTTTCCGCAGACGTACGCAGACCCCCTGATGTCTTTTCTGCGTACGTCTGCGGAAAGGTCTGCGCAAGTCTGCGTGAAACAAGTCTGCGTGAAACAAATCTGCGTGAAACAAAGCGGCATCTGCGCGAAACACCCTCGCCAACCCTTCACCTTTTATTCACCAAATATAATTTCATATTCTCTCTAAAAATCTCTTACCTTTGCGTCGTCAGGGGCAAAAATCATGTCGGCCCCAAATTTTTTTTCAACTACTTCCATTCACTTTTTTGGAAATCTCCAACCGGGCTGTTCAGTCGCGGCGCCCTGCGCCTTGTCGCTCTCCGAAGTTGTCGTCCTGGTTACCGGATTTCCGTCTGATTCATTTATGACTGCATTCAAGGAACTTGGCATCAGCGACGAGCTGTTGCAAGGCATTGCGGCGCTTGGTTTTGAAACGCCGACCTCCGTTCAGGAACTCGTCATCCCCGTGGCCCTCAGCGGCACGGAAGACTTTATCGCCCTTGCCCAGACGGGCACCGGCAAAACGGCCGCTTTCGGTCTGCCGCTGCTGCAACGCATCGACCCGAAGGTCAAAGCCGTGCAAGGGCTCGTGCTCTGCCCCACCCGCGAACTTTGCGTTCAGGTGGCCGGCGACCTGGCCGATTACTCCAAATTTTCCGCCAAATACAAAGTGGTGCCCGTGTACGGCGGCGCCAGCATCGAAACCCAGATCAAAGCCATCCGCGCAGGCGCACAGATCATCGTCGCTACGCCCGGCCGACTGGTCGACCTCCTGGTGCGCCAGGCCGTCAACCTCGAACAGGTCGCCCGCGTGGTGCTCGACGAGGCCGACGAAATGCTGAACATGGGTTTCAAAGAAGCGCTGGACATCATTCTCGATGCCGTTACGGAGCGCGAATCCATCTGGTGCTTTTCGGCTACCATGCCCGACGAGGTGCGCGAGATCGCCAAAACCTACATGACCAAACCGCGCGAACTGCGCGTGGGCGAGAAAAACCGCATCAACGCCAGCATCGAGCACATTTACTACGTGTGCCGTCCCGACGACCGCTATGCCACGCTGAAACGCGTCGTGGACGCCAACCCGGGCATCTACGGCCTCATTTTCTGCCGCACCAAAATTGAAACCAAGGAGGTGGCCGAGCAAATGATCCGCGACGGTTACAATTCCGACGCCCTGCACGGCGACCTCGCGCAGGCCGACCGCGACCGCGTGATGCAGCGCTTCCGCGAGCGCAACCTCCAGTTGCTCGTAGCCACCGACGTGGCCGCCCGCGGCATCGACGTGAGCGACATCACCCACGTGATCAACTACGGCCTGCCCGACGAACCCGAAGTGTACACGCACCGCAGCGGCCGCACCGGCCGCGCCGGCCGCACGGGCGTCAGCCTCAGCATCATTACGCCGAAATACGAGGAGAAAATCCACCAGATCGAGCGCCGCGCCAAAGCGACGTTTGCCCGGATGCCCATCCCGACCGGCGTGGAAGTGTGCGAAAAGCAACTGTTCAACATCGTGAAAAACATCCACGTGCAGGAAGTACAGCACGACGAAATCGAGCCGTTCCTGCCGAAGATTTATGAAGAACTGAAAGACCTGAGCAAGGAAGAACTGATCAAACGCTTCGCCAGCGTGGAATTCAACCGCTTCCTGACCTACTACCGCAACGCCCCCGACCTCAACATGTCGGGCAAAGGCGGCCGCAAAAACGGCCAGGCCTCCGGCGCCGGTACCGCGGGCAACATGCAGCGCTACTTCGTGAACATCGGCCTGCTCGACGGGGTCAACAAAAAAGACTTCCTCAAACTCCTGACCCGCGACCTGGGCGTGCCCGGCCACGCCGTCGGCGAGATCGACCTGCGCAAGGCCTTCATGCACTTCGAAGTAGAGCCGGCCTTCGCCACCCTCGTCCGCGACAGCCTCGAAGAATTCACTATCAACGGCCGCGCCGTGCGCGTGGACGACGCCACCCCCCGCGACGGCAGCGGCAACAAAGCCGTCAAATTTGAAAAACGCGGCGGCGGCGGTGATAAATGGGAGAAGAAAGGGAAGTCACGCGGGAAATGGTAAAGCCCACCTCCAGGTTGGCAACACAGCAAACAAAAAGCGGCGC
>JBGAJY010000154.1:0-2418 GCA_044224705.1 Saprospiraceae bacterium | reverse complement strand
TGATCGTTGCGGCGCTTTTTTTAGGCCATCCGTTTATCGATGAAACACAAATTTTTCCGGACTCGGTGCATTAGGGTCGTCGAAATAGATCGTATGCGCCCTTAATTCTGTATCACTAAGTGCGTCGATGGCAAGGCCTGTGGGGTCTTGTGGATCAAATTCAAAAGTTATTTTGATCTGCGTATCGTTGTTGAGCAGTTCCCATTGAGCGGTCACTGCGAAAGGCGGGATACCTGGATCGCAGGTCTCCCCGCCCTCATCCACGACTAAATCCCCGTTGGATTGGAATTGCCATGTGTTGTCTGTGATGCAGGATTCGGTGTGTTGCTCAAAGGTACCATCAAGGTCGTCATCGGTCCAGTATTCGATTTCATGCCAGAGGCCGGTCGTGAGTTTGGTTTCGACCTCGGATTGGTCAGATTTCTTACAGGCATTAAAAAACAACAGGGCGAAGCAAAATAGAAGAAGTGCGTTTTTTTTCATGAGCAGCAGAATTTTAGTTAAACCCAGGTTTCAAAATGACTTTTAGCGTCGCAGGGTAACTTTTTCCCTAACAGGCCCTGTCGGATTATCATCATCGACAACGTAAAGTACAATCTCGTTCTCGCCAACGGAATAAATGTTGAAATCAAGTACTTCGGCTCCCTGAAAAAAAGACAAGCGCAATACTTTGTCATTGTTGAGCAACCCCCATTCGGCCGTAATGGTATCCAGCGGCAATTCCGGTTCACACACCAGCGTATCTTCTGTCAAAAAGTAAGTCTTGTCAGGCAGAAAGTTCCAGTTGTTGTCGTCTTCGAAGGGTTCATTTTTGCGAGTGAAGACACCGTCGCCGTCCCAATCGTCCCAAGTTTCCATGCTGGTCCAGGGGCTCTGTGTAAGCAGGTCGCTCGTGGTAGACCAAGGCAAGGTCTGGATGGCAATAACGCTTGTAAGCACAAGAGTGGGAAATCCCGCAAATCCGACAAATCTGGTTTTCATAAGGAAACAATGTTGGGTTAACGCGATATGATAAAACCTGTGTTGGTAGCCGGAAATCCGGTGGCCGCGGCCTGCAGATTATAGGTTCCATTCGGCAGAGAGGACACATTGATTGACTGTCCGTTGGCATAAACCGTAGTGGACAGCGAGTTATTACCTCCGGAAGTACGAGTGATCAATATGGCTGCCCCGGAACCCGGTACAGAAAAGTTTTGGCCGTTGCTTCGCAAGGTCACCTGGATGTTATTTTGAGCGGGGTTTGGCTGGACGATCACTTGTCTTTCCTCTCCGCCGCAAGGCGTGAAATATACGGATACCGTAATGGTGTATACACCGCAGTCGGGATGGCTTACAGTCAGTGTAATCTGCGCCGAAGAAGGCAGATTACCGTGAAGCCAGTGGCAAAATTCAACTGACGGGCCTGTTGCCGTAAAGGTTCGGCCGTCATACGTCACCATGGACCAGTTCAGCGTAGTGTTAGCGGTAATCAGGCCTACGGCCTCCGCAGTACACAGATCGTAACAAGGTTCAATGTCCAGACTGATGTCCACCGGGCGGAGAGTGCTGATTGGTTTGGTATAGGAAAAATCACATACGTCATTGATGGGTGCATAATAGGGGCCCGTTTGTATCGGTACGTCCGCTGCACCTAAAACGGAAACCATAACGTGTTCGAAAGGAACCCCGTCATACAATTGCTGGATTTGCCGCACTTCCTGAAAATCTGCCTGAATAAAGGAAGGTGTTCCGACTGTATTGGCCCGTATGTCTGCGTTACTGGGAGCATAAGCATTCAGTACTTCGAGGTTATTACTGGTTGTCCAGCTCAGGTTCTGGATGGTAGCGGGTGTGTTGGATGCAATGACTTGATAAGCACCGGTATGTACCGGGCATAAAGCATCCGGACCCGTCATGTTATTACCGCTCGACGGATTATCCTGGGGCCGGTCTGGATTAAAATAATCCTGGCCGTTCGTACCGTAGTGCAGCAGGTAAATATTGTACAGCGCCATATAATCCAAACCGTTGAACTGGCGGTTTTCATTCCTGTCCTGATCATGATTGTTATCGCCTTCCCATCGTTGACCAAGCCATTCCGGTGTATTGGCGCAGTCAAAATCAAGGTTATTGGTTTGACCCGTTCCGCAGTCCATTCTTTTCGAACAAGGACCGCCACACGGCGCTGAGCACAACATATTTTCAAAAAATTCGCGATTGGTTGGGAGATTCGGTGATGCAGGGTATAAAAGGTTATTAATCAAAGGATAAATCTCCTTATCCAAACTTTCCGAACGAGCCATGAAAAGATATGTGCCGAAACCCTGATTGCCCATATCGGCGCCGATTGACATCAGATTCAGAAAAAAGTTTCCATTTGAATTGTCTGGAAAAAGTTCGACCGAGTGTAAGAATTGCTTCCAGGCAAAATTTTCCGAA
>JBGAJY010000153.1:0-14200 GCA_044224705.1 Saprospiraceae bacterium | reverse complement strand
GCAGGTAGAGCAGGTCGAACAGCACCTTGCGTTGCCCTTCACCAGTGGTTTCGCGCAATTTGCGGTGGTAATATTGCCGAATGCGGTTGTGCAGTTCGGCGTACCAGTCGGGGTGTCGCCAGCGCAGGTCGGCGCAAAGGGCCTCCCGCGCGATGTCGTGCGGGTAAATGCCGTCGCGGCCGATAGAAATGAAGGACAAGGTGCAAAGCCAGTTGAACAATTCGCTCACGTCTTCGATGCCCATGACCTCGGCCAGGAGAGATTCGGTGAGCAGATTGACCAGGGAGCAGACTTCCAGCGCGGCGCGGTGCATGGGGCTGGGCACCTGGCGCACAAAGAGTTGAAGCAGGGTGCGCACGAGGTCGGGCGACTGTTCCGGGCTGAAATTTTTGTCGGGATACTGCTCGTAGATGTCGGCGACGACCGACAAAGCCAGCGGGTGACCGTGCGTAAAATCGATAATCGGTTGTATTTTTTCCTCCGGCAAATTCCTGCGGCGCAAGTATTCGGCACTCTCTGCAGGCGTGAAATTGCGCAACTGGATGGTTCGCATAAGCATGCGCCAGCCAGCGTCGGTCGTCCAGGAAAGGCCGGGTGCATTGCGTCCGGCAATTACCGTCAGCACATTGGAAGGCAATTGCGGCAGGAAATCGACCCGGATCCAGTCGTCCAGCGGAGCGATTTTTTCATAAGTGTCGACAAACAGCACGGTGCGTCCGGCCAATTTGCCGAGCGCTTCAAACACGGTGGCGCTGTTCTCCGGCTTTACTTCGGGCATTTTAGCCAGAGATTCGCGCACGGCATCCATGAAAGCAACCGGGTGCGGTTCGATTTCCCGGGCGTCTACCAGCAATTGGTTCACGGAATGTTCGACACACAAGTCGGCGAGGTGTTTGGAGAGGGTCGTTTTTCCCTGTCCGCCGGGACCATAGACGTACAGGAGGACGAACTCGGGGCGATCGTTTTTCAACAACCCTTCAAAAAGTTCGATTTCACGTTCCCGGCCGACAAAGGAACGGCGCCGGGCAGCACTGAGCAGAGCAGCAATTGAATGCATGTGTATTGTTTTCCGGGGCGATTTGGGTTCAGGACGACGCGATTATGCGAAAAGACGAGCGTGAAACTGACCTAAAAATACAACAGGATTTACTGGAAAAAGCAGATTTTAATGACCTGCGGACTTTCGGTTGGCACGCCGGACGGCATAAAAAATCAGTCCGGCGAAGCCGCCCACGCCGATCACAAACCAGACCCAGTTGATGCTGTTTTTGAACACCGCCAGAAAAATAATGCCGACCATAAAGATGGTGGGCACTTCATTCAGGGCGCGGTATTGCAGGTGTGTAAAGGCGCTGGTCCTGTTTTCCAGACGCCGGATATGCCTTTTGCAATAGTGGGTGTAGCCGGTCAGCAGCAACAAAAAAAGCAATTTTCCGTGCATCCAGTCCTGGCTCAGCCAGGCGGGTTGCGCGCAAAGCATGATGACTCCGAACGACCAGGTCATGACCACCGCCGGTTGCAGAATGACTTTATAAGCCTTCCATTCCATTTGCGCGAATTGCTGAGTCAGCATGTCGCGGCTGCCTTCGGGCCCGGCCAGGGCTTCGGCGTGATACACCATGATACGGACCAGATAAAACAATCCGGCCATCCACGACACGGCGCCCACCAGGTGGAGCGACTTGGCAAAACTGTACACGTCAGGGAGCGTCATGGGGCAAACTTACGTGTATTCGAACATCAAAAGATTCGGATGTTCAAACCGATGACCAGGCGCGAAGGAGTGTTGCTGAAATGATAGGGTTGTCCGAAAAAAGTGACATGATCACCCGCTTTGTTGAAGTTGCCTTCGTAGCGTGCATCGACGGAAAAAACGCCGGTGCCCAGGGTTACGCCAGCCTGCCATCCCCAGGTAAATTGTTTAAAACGGGCTTTATAACCCTCGAAATCAGTCAATTCTGAATTGCTGTTGAGAAAATAATGTCCTACCGGGCCGCCGCTGAAACGCAGGGGGCCCGCTTTGAAGCCTGCCATGATCGGGAAATCGAGGTTCTGGTATTTTTCGTTTTTCACGATTTCACCCAGACTGGTTTCCCTGATCCGGTAATCCGTACGGTTGGAATTGAACAGGACCTCGGGCTGTAGGAAAATTTTGTCGCCAATGCGAAACCAGGCGCCGAACTGCGTCCCGAATTTGAAATCTTTTACCCCGAAATTGAAGGCCGAATCGGCCATCACGAGAATGTCGTCCGGTTTTTTCAATTGGGTGTTGACGCCGCCTTTGATGCCAAAGGAAAAGAGTTGGGCATTGGCCGAAACGGCGCCGAGCAGCAGGAGAGCGAAGGATAATACGAGATTTTTCATAAGAATGGTGGTTTTGATGAATCGAAAAACGCTCTGCCGCCCGGCCTGGTGTATGCGTTAAAGCAATCGCCGGGCGATTTAACCATCATTTAAAGTTTTTCCTTAAAAAAACCATGCCGCCGGCACCCGCTGTGGAATGTGTACTTTTGCCCGCCCGATTATGGAAATCAATAGCGCCGAATTTATCGCCAGTTACCCCAAGGAGAGCAGCTGTCCCACGGATGGACGGCCCGAGTTTGCTTTTATCGGTCGCTCGAACGTTGGCAAGTCCTCGCTGATCAATATGCTGACGGCTAAAAAAGGCCTGGCCAAAGTCTCTGGTACCCCGGGGAAAACCCGGTTGTTGAATTATTTCCTCATCAACGAGAACTGGTACCTCGTGGATTTGCCCGGCTACGGCTACGCCCGGGTGTCCAAAAAAGAGCAGCAAAAACTGAAGTCGATGATCAATGGGTATCTGCTGAACCGCCCGACGCTTCAAGTAGCTTTCGTACTGATCGACTCCAATCTTTCCCCTATGAAAATCGACCTGGATTTTGTCAACGCCCTCGGCGAACAAGGCATTCCATTCGCACTCGCTTTCACGAAAAGCGACCGGATCGGCAAGGTACAGGTGGAGAAAAACATCCAGGCTTTCCTTGCAGAGATGTCCAAATCCTGGGAAACCCTGCCTACTTATTTCGTCACTTCCTCGGAACGGCGCTATGGTAAAGCCGAGCTGCTGGGCTATATCGGCGAAATTTTGAAAAACGACCAAACCGCCGACGGTGTACCGTCATTACAATGAAAAAGGCAATAACCTATCCGCGCATCATTGAAAACGTCGAAGACTGGCCCATTTACCGGCTTAGTGAAGACCGCGTGGACTTTATCCGGCAGATCGACGAATTCACTTTCCGGCGTTTTGTGGAACGGCACCGCCGAGACCTCGCTGATGTGATTGTGAAAACGATTTATCAGGAACGCATCCGCATCAAGGAGGACCCCTGGAAAGTGGACCCGCCGAATGAGCGCACGTTCTGGAACCGGGTGAGCAAAAAGCTCATTAAAAAATCGCTCGATCGCGACGGCGAAGAAGCACAGGCCGCGGCGGAAGAAATCCTGAAAAAGATCATCCACCGGTATTCGGAAGAGATCGTCGGCACTTTCCAGATCTCCACCCACCGTTTTGCCGTGCGGTTTTTGACGGTGCTTTTCAACCGTCTTTTTAACGCCGCCGTGGCAAAAAGTATCCGTGGTCTTTGGCGCGGGCGCCGGCAATTGTACGAACGTCTCAACGTCGTTGGCGACGTTGAGACGGTACGGGAATTATTCAAACACGGCACGGTGGTCGTCGTCCCGACCCATTTCAGCAACCTCGATTCCATCCTCGTCGGGTATGCCATGGATCAGATCATGGGTCTTCCCTCGTTTTCCTATGGCGCGGGCCTCAATTTGTACAACTTCGGTCCGGCTGCGTATTTCATGAACCGACTGGGCGCTTACCGCGTGGACCGGCGGAAGAAAAACGCCATTTACCTGGAGACGCTCAAAGCCATGAGCAACCTCAGCATCCAGCGGGGAGTGAACAGCCTGTTTTTCCCCGGCGGCACCCGCTCGCGCTCCGGCGCTTTGGAAACCGACCTGAAAATGGGTCTGCTTGGTACGGCTGTGGAAGCCCAACGCGCCATGTGTCAGCAGGCCAACGGCAAAAAAGTCTTCATCGTGCCGATGGTCATCGGTTACCATTTTGTGCTGGAAGCGCCGTTTCTGATCGAACAATACCTGCGCAGCACGGGCAAGGAAAATTACATTCGCCTGAAAGACGAAGGCAAGAGCGTGCGCAACTGGTTCCGGTTTGTGTGGCGCTTTTTCTCCACGACGAGCGATATCACGCTCAGCATCGGCAAACCCATGGACGTGCTCGGCAATTTTGTCAATTCCCAGGGCCGGAGTTTTGACCGTTTCGGCCACGAGATCGATATCAGCGAGTATTTTTTCTCCCGGGGAGAGATCAATGAAGACCGGCAGCGCGAGGAAGAATATACCAAACTGCTCGCCGAACGAATCGCCGAGCGCTACCACATCGAAAACGTGGTGCTCTCGAGCCACCTGATCGCCTTTGCCGTTTTTGAAATGCTGATGCACGAAAACCCCAAACTCGACATCTACGGCATCCTGCGTCTGCCGCCCGACGATTATCTTTTTCCGGTTAAAGCTGTTGAGGAGGTGGTGGAACAGATGCAAGCCAAGCTTTTCCAAATGGAACAACAGGAACGCATCAAACTGGCGCCACAAATTCACCTGCCTACCGAGGACCTGGTACGCGACGGCGTCAAAAACCTCGGACTGCTGCACCGCGAAAAACCGCTGAGTTTTACCAAAGAGGGCGAAATCGTTTCCTCCAATTTCCGCGTCCTCTACTACTACCACAACCGCCTCGGCCACTACGGTTTGTCCAAAGGCGTCCACTGGAAAGCCCAGGAAATTGAAGTGCTCAAAATTGACTAACCGCTCCTTATCCTCTCAGCCATGTCTTACGAAAATCTGCAAATTGTCCTCGAAGACGGCATCGCCACCGTCACTATCAGCCGGGAAAAAGCGCTGAACGCCCTCAATACCCAAACCATGTTCGAACTTCGTGACTTTTTCGGCGACCATGCCTTGAAAATCCACGGTCTGAAGGGCATCGTACTCACCGGTGCAGGGGAGAAGGCTTTTGTTGCGGGCGCCGACATCACCGAATTTCGCGATTTGGACAGCCAGCAAGGCGCGGAATTTGCCCGCCGGGGACAGAATATTTTCTTTCTGATCGAACGTTTTCACAAACCGGTAGTGGCTGCTGTGAACGGCTTCGCCCTCGGTGGCGGCTGCGAACTGGCCATGGCCTGTCACTTGCGCGTAGCAGGTGAAAAAGCCCGGTTTGGTCAGCCTGAAGTTAATCTCGGCCTCATCCCAGGCTACGGCGGCACCCAACGCATGGTCCAGTTGATCGGCAAGACCAAAGCAATGGAATTGCTGATGACGGCAGAAATCATCGGCGCTGTTGAGGCACATCAGCTGGGACTGGTGAATCACGTCGTTCCTTCGGGCTCCGAAATTGCGAAGGCGAAAGAACTGATCGAAAAAATCGCTTCGAAGGCACCCGTGGCTATTGCCAAAGTTATCGAGTCGGTGAACGCCTATTTCGAACCGATGCACAGCGGCTACACCGCCGAAATCGATGCATTCGGCGATTGCTGCGACACGGCCGATTTTCGCGAAGGCGCTTCCGCATTTGTGGAAAAACGCCCCCCGCAGTTTCATGGCAGGTGATGTGCCGCTATTCTTATCTATAATACCTGTTTTTAGCCGAAAATGGATCATTCAGTGTCAAAAACCATAGAAACCGATATCCTTATCATCGGAGCCGGACCGGTGGGGCTGTTCGCCGTTTTTGAAGCCGGACTGCTCAAAATGAGGTGCCATCTCATTGATGTGCTGCCGCAGCCAGGGGGGCAGTTGACGGAGATTTATCCGAAAAAACCCATTTACGATATCCCTGGCTATCCCAGCGTGTTGGCCGGCGACCTGGTCAATAACCTCATGCGCCAGATCGAGCCTTTTCACCCAGGCTTTACACTCGGCGAACGCGCAGAAACACTCGAAAAACAGGCGGACGGGCGCTGGCTGGTGACCACCCATCGCGGCACCAAACACCTTGCGCCGGTCATTTTCATCGCGGGCGGCCTGGGTAGTTTCGAGCCCCGCAAGCCGCCAATCGACAACATCGCGCAGTTCGAAGACAAAGGCGTGGAATACTTCGTCCGCAACCCGGAATTTTACCAGGGTCAGCGTGTCGTTATCGCCGGCGGCGGGGATTCGGCCCTCGACTGGACCATTTACCTCTCGCAGGTGGCCAAAGACCTTACGCTCATCCATCGCCGCACCGAATTCCGCGGGGCGCTCGATTCGGTGGAAAAAGTGCAGCATCTGGCCCAGGAAGGCAAAATTCGTGTGATTACCAATGCACAAGTCACTGGTTTGCAGGGCAATGGAAAGCTGGGTGGCGTCACGGTGCTGCACGACACCGAGGGCGAGTTTCACTTGCCGGCCGATCACTTCGTGCCTTTGTTTGGACTCACGCCAAAATTGGGACCGATCGGCGATTGGGGCTTGGCAATCGACAAAAACAACGCCATTGAAGTGAATACCCTGGACTACTCAACTAATGTGCCGGGCATCTATGCCATTGGCGACATCAATACCTATCCGGGCAAACTCAAACTGATCCTTTGCGGCTTCCACGAAGCTACCCTGGCTTGCCAGTCGGCGTTTAAGACTGCTTTCCCGGACAAAAAACTTTCATTCAAATACACGACCGTCACCGGCATCGAAGGACTGGCCCAATGATCACAATTACCGTAATTGACCGGGATGAAATAGCCCACGAGTTGCAGGCGCCAACTGATATGAACCTGAATCTCATGGAGTTGTGTAAAAGTTATGAGCTTCCGGTGAAAGGCACCTGCGGTGGCATGGCCCTTTGCGCTTCCTGCCACGTATACGTATTAAGCGACCACGCGTTGACCGAACCTTCGGACGATGAACATGCCATGCTGGACTCCGCCTTTTTTGTGAAGGAGAACAGCCGCCTGGGCTGCCAGATAAAACTCTCCGACGCGCTCGACGGGCTATCGGTTCAACTTGCTCCGGAGGCGGAATAATCGTTGGGGTCAGACACCTGAGCGGTACTGTAGGAGTGTCGAATAATCGTCCCAGCGCGCGTCTTCGTTTTTCATTTCCAGTAATTCGAACAAGGCTTCGTTGGCGTACAGACCTTCCAATTCGACCGCATTGTGGGCTGTTCGCAGTTCCAGGCGCCCTGTTCTGATTTGTTCCATCCGCCACAGGAAAGTCTTTTCCATTTTTGAAAAAATGGCTTCACAGGCGGCGATGTGATCGGCGTCGCTGCCTGCGGGTACCAGGGCGTCAGAGAATGCCGCACGGTTGCGGGCGATCATTTTGCCTTCTTCGAGGATAAAATAGGCGCTGTGTGCCCATTGCTCCGCCGGCGGCAGCAATCGGGAATAAAGGACAAGTTGGAGGTCTTCGCCATTGCGGATCATTTCGCGGCGGCGATTGGAGCCGCTCCATTTAAGGTCCACGATGGCGCGTTCGTGGTCGCCGCGGCGTAGCACCAGGTCGGCCTTGCCGCGCACCGGTACGCCTGCGATTTCTCCAAACAGTTCTATTTCAGTGCCTTCTACTTCCCATTGGTTGGCCCGAAGGATGGAAACGAGACTCCATGCCGCATTTTTTACTTTGCTCAAAAATGCGTTGCGTTCCGGCTCTCGGCCGTACAGCAACAAAGTGGCGCCTTCGCGATTCAGCAGGGAAGGGGCTTGTTGGTCCACCCATTCTCCAATAGCTGATTTGTCCAGTCCGTTCAAATTTTCCTGCAGCAGCAGTTCGAAAAAACGGTGAGCCAGGCTGCCGAGCAGAGTAGTATCGGAGGTCACACTGAGCAGGCTGGCGGGATAGAGTTTCATTTTTTGCCGGAAAAACCAGCGATGCGGGTAGTAAAAGAGTGATTCCAGGTTGGTGAGGGTCTCATACTCGCTTTCGGGGATTTTCTCCGGCTGGCTGATTTCAAGGAAAGGCGGAGTGCGGTGCAGTGGCCGGCTATTCAAAATTTCCTGATCCGGGAGGTTCCAGATTTCGGACAATCTGCGGCGATCCGGCTCGTCGTCCAGGTGAAAAGTAAACGCCCGGCAGTCGCCGAATGTGGCTTCTATGTCGCCCAGCAACAAACTCGGTACGGCGTCGGAGCCGTTGGTTTGATCAGGCACCACGAGCACCAATTGACGGCTTGTTTTCAGCACGGGGTTTTGCTGGCGCAGAATGCCCCGTTGGCTCTGCGCCTTGGGCGAGTCCAGTACAACAGATTGTAATTCAAGCCATTGCCGCTCCGCAGTCTGCCATTTGTCGGGCGGCGGGGTAGGGTCGGTGAACAGGCAATTCCACCAAAGCAGGCGCTCGGTAGTGGTGGCCATGGCGCCAGGTTGATGAATAAATTCGAAGCGTCCTGCTTCGGCAGGCCCCAGCTGCATCGGCGAGGGTTCATAAATCGTTCGCACGATGCGCTCCAGTTCGAGATAGCTCAGGCGTTGTTCCGGCAATGCTTCGAGCAGGTCGCGGATGCGGCGCGCCTGTTCTGCCAGCACGAGCAGGGAGTTGTTTTTACTGCCGGTTTTGTCAAAATATTGAAGCGCCCAGGTGTGCAGGAAGGCGTATATACCGATGGCGTCACGTACTGGAGCGGTGGTATTGGAGCGGTACCGGCGGCGGTCGAACCAGAATTCGTATTGCCTTCGCGTCTCCGCCGGCAATTCGCCTTGTTCCAGATAGCCGTAAACCGCGGCGAACCAGGTGTCGCTGAACAAGCCAGGTTTTTCCGCCAGAACACGCGCTATTTCAAGGGCCAGTCCGTCGTCGAGGGGTTTCACGGAAAGTGTTACAAATTCCATGATTTTGAACACGTCGATCGGATCCCAAAGGAAGGCTGGGGCCAGTTTAAGCACCTGAAGCGAGGGCCGGGCCAGCGAGGCGGAAAGGATACCCATGGCCGGAAATTGTTCCAGCACCATGGCATGTTCCAAGGCGCGGTCGAGCTCCGGCACGAACAGCAGTGGTCTGAATTCCGGGTTTCGTTCCAGCAATTGTGCCACAGCCACCGCAGCATCGCTGTCGCGGCGCGATTTGAGTATGATAAGGGAATCGTCGTTTGTGAGAACCGCTTCGCTATGGGATTCAGGAACGCCGGTCAGCCGCTGTTGCAACCTGCCGAGCCGTGAAGAAGGATGCGCAACGAAAGGTTCCTGACGTGGGTGAACCGGGATGTTTTTTGACCTGAAAACACTTAATAGGCGCAGAATATGAGGAAGTTGCAAGTGTTCGGCTTCGTAGAGCACGATTTCCAGTGGACCGGGATTTTGTTCGGAAAGCGCCGATAAAACCTGGTGAAAGCGATCGGCCCAGCCGAATGCGCGGGCGCCGATCTCGGGGTCGGCAAGTTTTTTTTGAAAGGCTGTTTCCACCTGGGCCAGCGTGCAGAGGCGCGGCGGACAGTCGTTTTTTTCCTGAAAATCCCAGCCGCCGAGCAGCAGTTCGTCCCGCCAGGCCAGCAGGGTAGCGGAGCAGGCAAATCGGTCGGCTGCAAAGGATGCGGCGAAAAACGTATCTTCTGCGTGGTGACTAAGTGCCTGCCGGTACAGTTCAATCCGCAGATAGTCACTGTTTTCAGGGTAACCGGAAAGCCCCAGATGGGTTTCGAGCCAGCCAAGTAGCTTTTTAGGCCCCAGAAATAATTCGCCCGCCTTCACCGCTGCAGGAGGCAAATGCACGATACCATCGAAATCGAGGCCAAAATGGAGTGTCATGGTACGGGCAAAAATAGACGCTTTCGCCTTTTTGCTTACTTTTGGCCGGTTTTTTAAAACAATTTCTGTGGAAATATGGAATCAAACGAAGTTGTAAAGCAGAGTAACATTACGATAAAGGTGGGCCTGGATGCGAAAAACGTACCGATTCGCATCGATTGGGCGGCCAGCGACATGCATCCTGCCGGACAAGCGGAAGAGTGCAAGGCCATGGCTATCGCGCTGTTTGACAAAGCCAGCCGGGATACGTTGCGAATCGACCTCTGGACGACAGATATGCAGGTGGTCGAGATGGACCGTTTTATGTACCAGATACTCCGCTCGCTGAGCCAGACCTATCTGAAGGCCACGCAAAACAAGGAATTGGCCGAGGAAATGGCCCGTTTTGCTCACTTTTTTGGAGAAAAAACTGAAATCGTACCGAAAGAATCTTAAAAAATGAATTTACAAACGATACGCCACGAAGTTGCTTTTTGGTTTCACCTGTTCGTCACCTTGCTCGCATGGGTGGCGCCATTTTGGTTCAGCTGGTTCTGGGTCATTCCCGTCTACGCTGCCGTCATGTTGCAGTATGTCATTTTCGGAGGCTGCCTGATGAATGGCGAGCACGGCCTGGTGGAAGAGGACGATGCAACATTTTATTCCTATTTGTTGGGAAAATTGGGACTCCACTGGTCCCGCTCAAGGATCAAGTTTTACGTTCGACGGGTGTTATACCCTGTCCTTTCCGTGGTCGCCATCGTATGGCAGGAAGTCATGGAGATTCCCCCGGTGTTTTTTTAGAAGGAAGGTTGATAACGTTGATGAGGGTTTATAAGGGTTTATGAAAAAGAGAGAGTGTCCTCCCGGCCTTTTTATACACCCTTATAAACCCTTATCAACGTTATAAATCACACACTTACGGTTTCGCTTTTTTGGCGACCGGTTTGCCGTTGGCGTCGATCTGGATCACCTCCATGCCGAGTTGCTGCAGGCCCGGCATAACTTTGGCTGCGTCGCCGGTCATGAACCAGCCGAGGTTGTTGGGCTGGACGATGGTTTTCGCCACGTTTTGCACGTCTTTCAGCGTAAGGTTCTGCACGCGGCCGCTGTATTTCTGCCAGTAGTCGTCGGGCAGGCCATAGCGCACCTGCATTTTCACGCTGCCGGCCACGGCGGCGTTGGTTTCCCACATGCCGGCCATGCCCATGATCGTGTTTTGCTGTGTTTTGTCGAATTCAGCCTGGGTCATGGGTTTGTCGCCGACAAACTGGTTGACTTCCTTGACGACTTCCTGAATACTTTCCTTGGTTTTGTCGGTTTGAACCGGCGCATACACAAAGAATGGCCGCTGGCCACGGGTGCCCATGATGCCCGAACCGGCGCCGTAGGCCCAGTGCTTGTCTTCTCGAATATTCATGTTGATCCGGCTGGTGAAATCGCCCCCCAGTACGTTGTTCATTTGTTCGATAGCGGCTTCGTCCATTTGGCCATAAGGCTTGGTGAGGTAGCCGGCCATGATCATACTTTGCTGGCTTTCAGGGCGGTCGATCAGGAAAATTTTGCCGTTGTTGGCCGTTTTGACTTCGGGGATCACTTTTTTAGGCACATCGCCTTTGACCCATTTACCGAAACGTTTTTCCAGTTTCATCACGAGTTCGTCCATGGTGATATCACCCGTGACGACGATCGTGGCGTTGTTGGGTTTGAGCCAGTGGCCGTAAAAACCTTGTACGTCGCCGAGTGTCATGCTGCGCACGGTTTCTTCCTCGCCGGTACCCGACATCGGCATGCCGTAGGGGTGGTCTTCGCCGTAGAGCAGTTTGGGCATGACGCGCATGACCATGCTTTGCGGGTTTTTCTTCTCGTTGTTGATTTGGCTGATCTGTTGCTCTTTCAGGCGGTTGAAATCTTTTTCGGGGAAAGAGGGATTCAGCACCACGTCGGCCATCAGGTCGAGGCTCGGATCGAGCGACTGTTTAAGGGTGTTGAGGTTCACGTAGGAAAAATCCAGGTCGCTGGTGGTGTTCAGGCTGGCGCCGAGCAACTGGAGTTTCTCATTGATTTGCAGGGAACTGAGCGTTTTGGTGCCTTCGTCGAGCATGTTCATCGACAGGGAAGCCAGGCCGGGTTTGCCACCAAATTTGTCGGTGCAAAAACCGGCATCGAACATCATGCTCATCACGACAGTGGGGCTTTCGGTCCGGCGGGCCAGCACGACTTTCATGCCGTTGCTGAGGGTCCGTTTTTCAAGGGTGGGGAATTTGGCGTCCAGTTTTCCGGCCACGTCGGGCGCTTTGGAACGGTCGGCTTCCACGCCGGAAACGGAGTATTCGGGGAACGGTGTGCAGACCAGCGTGAACTTCCCGTCGCTCAGCCAGTTTTTGCTGGTCATGTGCACGTCTTTGGCGGTGGTTTGGCTGTACCACTTCAGTTTTTTCTTGTAGTAGTCGCCACTGCCGCCGTACACTTCGTTTTCAGCCAGGATGTCGCTTTTGCCGCCAAAGCCGCCGATGCGCTCGAGACCTTTGATAAATCCGGCGAAATAGGCGGCTTTTACCCGTTGCATTTCCTCGTCGGTGGGGCCGTTGGCGAGAAATTCGGCCATGACTTCGTTGATGGCGGCTTCGACTTCGTCCACGGTATGGCCATTTTTCACATTGGCTTGTACGACGAAATTGCCTGCGATTTCAGAAGGTCCGAAGTAGGCGAAGGCCTGGGTGCAGATTTGTTTTTCGTACACCAGTTTTTTGTAGAGGCGGCTGTTTTTGCCGGCGGCCAGCACATCGGAGGCCAGGTCGAGGAATACGCCGTCCTGCGTGCCCCATTGCGGGGTATTCCACACCATAATGATTTGGGATTCCGGCACGCGGTCCTGGTATTCGGCGCGGGTATTGCCGAAGCGTTTCGGGATGTTTACACCCGGACGGGCGATGGTGGGCCCGGCGGGGATGTTGCCAAAATATTTCAGCACTTTTTGATACACGTCGTCCGTGTTCACGTCGCCGGCGATCACCAGCACGGCATTTGCGGCGCCGTAGTATGATTTGAACCACTCGTGCACGTCGTCGAGGCTGGCGGCGTTGAGGTCAGCCATTTCTCCGATCACCGTGTGTCCGTAGGGGTGATACGGCGGGAACATTTCTTTCTGGATGAGGTCGTAGCCAAGGGAGTAGGGTTGGTTTTCACCCTGGCGTTTTTCGTTTTGAACCACGCCGCGTTGTTCGTCGAGTTTGGCCTGGTCGATGGCGCCGATCAGGTGGCCCATGCGGTCGCTTTCGAGCCAGAGCACCTGGTCCAGGGCGGTGACGGGCACGTTTTGGAAGTAATTCGTACGGTCTTCGTTGGTCGTACCGTTGAGATCGGTGGCGCCGATGGCTTCCAGGGCCTGGAAGTAGTCGGTGTTGAAGTTCTCGGAGCCGTTGAACATCAGGTGTTCGAACAAGTGGGCGAAGCCCGATTTGCCCGGTTTTTCGTTTTTGGAGCCTACGTGGTACCACACGTTGACGGCGACGATCGGCGCTTTGTGGTCTTCATGAACCAGCAAACGCAGGCCGTTGGGCAGCGTAAACTTGCGGTAAGGGATGTCGATGGCGTCCGGATTGTACGTCGGGACGTCCGACTGCGACATCAGCAGGAAAGAGGGTAAGAAAAGGAGTGTAAGCAGGAATAATCGTTTCATAAGTTCCTGTAAAGTGGATTGGTTAAGAGAATTGTTTTCGACTATGAACGCATGGTGCGACTTAACGCGGTGAAGCTGCACCAATTTCGCTGCAAGGGACAAAAGTTTGGATGAAAGGTTGGTTCCGGCAGGTAAAAGCCTGGAAAATAAGGATTTGGCCCCAACTATAAATTCGCATCGAGCGGTTCGGTCGTGTCCTCTTCCGTTCCGGTATTTAACCCCCGGAACGCCCAGTATACGCCTGCCCAAATGGCGATCAGATAGGCACTGGTGAAGCCGAAAAGTTGGGGGATTTTGCCCTGGCGCCAGGTTCCGCCCATGAGAAAGAAGAAGGGCAGGGCGGTCAAAACCAGGGTAAAAACCGCCAGTACTATCCAAAAAAACGGCTTTCGGATATCCATCTTTCTTAAAAAAATGTCGAGAAACAGCCAAAGCACCAGCAAGGATGGCACCGAACAAATTCCGCCGAAAAAAACGAGCAAAAACCACATGCCCATCAAATCCCGGAGCTCTCCGGATTCAAACAGGTTCAAGCGAAGAATTCCCAACACCTGATCTCCGAGATACAACATCAGAGGCCCGAGCAGCACGCCTGCAATCCAGATTTTCAAAGCGACTGGCAGCGGTCGGGGTGTTGTCATTTTCAAGGGCTTTTTCGTCGGGTGGTTAAAAGGCATGTCCGGGAGAAATTCCGGTCTTGTTGTAGTCCCGGCAGCGCTGCGAGGGATTGAATGCTTTCATTCTATTCAAAGGCCGCCTTCCAGCACCTCCCAGG
>JBGAJY010000152.1:0-14219 GCA_044224705.1 Saprospiraceae bacterium | reverse complement strand
AATTCGCGAATTCTTTGCGTCCCGGCGCCTTTGCGGTTTGGTATTTAACCGGAAGGAGGATTACATCCTCAAGTCTTCAACGCGCGCACCCGGGTATTTCTTCGGATCAAGGGTGAAATAGTCGGCTGCGTAAACCTTGTTTGGTGATAAACGCGTGATTTTGAACGTGTAACGCGAACCGTCCTTGGAAAAAGCCTTGATGCTTTCGATGGTCAACGCTTTTTCGTCGACGCTCACGCGCAATTTGAAATACTCGGAATTGCGGTTCACGGGCTTGAATTCAATGTGCGTGAGCAGCTTGCCGCCCACGGTTGTTTTTTCGGTAATGGCGTACAGGTAGTCGCCTTTCTGGTAGCGGCGGAGCAATTCCTTGGGCGTCATGAATTCGCTTTGACCGCCCGGCTCGGCGTCGTTGATCTGCACTTCATTGTTCTTTTTCTGGTACACCCAGGTCGTTTTACCGTCGCTGACGATCACCTGGTCGTCCATTTCGAGCCGGAACATCTGGTCGCCCGATTGGGCGATGGTGCCTTTTTGAACCTCCGTATTTTGGCCGGTGACTTCGATCGTGAGTGTAAACGCGGCCTCGATCGTTTTATAAGCGTCGTATTTTTTACGGATCTTATCCAGGACCTTTTTGGCCTCGGGGTCCGATTTCTCTTTGGCGGCGGGCGTTTGGCCAAATGCAAAAGTGCCTAGGAGCAAGGCAAAAAGGGGGAACAACAGCGGTTTTTTCATTCTTGAGTCCATATTTTTTGCAAAAAACGGCATTCTGTCGTTGCAAGTTGTCCAATGGGTGGTTAAAGATTCGCTAATCCGGCAGCCCCTCCGGTAGCCCGGAATTTATTCCGGGCAAGTCCCAAGTGTCCCGCCCGGAATAAATTCCGGGCTACCGGAGAGGCAACTTTTTCCAGATGAAACGTGTTTTATTCCCGAAAACCGAGACTTTTAACACCTGAAACGTCTACATGATAATCATTTTCAATCCCCATTCCATTTACCTTTAACCATGACCAAAAAAAAGAAAAAAGGCGGTAAAAAGTTGACCGCCAGCGAATTGCAAATTCATCTCCTCCGTTTCCTGCTCGCCCATCCCAAAAAACGCCTTACCGCCCGTCAGATCATCGAGCACCTGACTTTTGACAACAACAAGGATTCCGTTGAGCATGCCCTCCGTCAACTGGCGCAGGCTGGCTCGGTGCGCGAATTTGACGAAGGAAAATTCGGCGTGGCCCTTGAACGACTCACGACGGAAGAGCCCGAACTGCCGCCAGTAGCCGCCCGCCTCGCGCCGGTCCTGGAACGCAGTCCCAAGCCCAGAACAGTTGAACCAAGGGCCCGAACAATCGAACCGAGGCCTGCATCAGCCGAGCCCAAGGCGTTTCCAGGCGATAGGGAACGTGTAAAACCCTCGCCCGCCGGACAACGCAAAGTAATCGAAGGCCGCGTGGATATGACCCGCAGCGGAGCAGCGTACATCGTCAGCGAGTTGCTGGATTCGGATGTTTACGTGGCCCCCAAATACATCAACGGCGCTTTAAACGGCGACACGGTGCGCGTCATGCTGTTTCCCCCGCAGCCTCGTCGCCGCGGTCAACCCCTTCGCAAACCCGAAGGCGAAGTGCTCGGCGTACTGCGCCGCGCCAACGAGTTTTTTATCGGAACGCTTCGCAAAAGCCGCAAATACGCCCTCTTCCTGCCTGACAACCCCAATATGCCCATCGACATTTACGTGCCGCTGGAAGCCATCGGGCAAGCTCGCGACGGCGACAAAGTGGTGGTGCGGGTGACCGACTGGCAGGAAGGCAAGGGCCGCGTGCCGATCGGGAAAGTAACACAGACGCTCGGCGAGCTCGGCGGCAACGATTTCGAGATGAAGAAAATCCTGATCAATGCAGGTTTCGAGCTCGAACACTCCGAAGAAGCCCTGGCCGAAGCGGCCCGGATTCCGGAGCGCATCCCCGATACGGAGATCAGCATGCGCCGCGATTTTCGCGAAGTGCTGACCTTTACCATCGACCCCGAAGATGCCAAAGACTTTGACGATGCCCTGAGTATCAGGACTTTGGAAAATGGCAACCTGGAAATCGGCGTCCACATCGCCGACGTGACGCACTACCTGAAACCGGATTCGCCCATGGACAAAGAAGCCTTCCAGCGCAGCACTTCGGTGTACCTGGTGGACCGCGTCAATCCGATGCTGCCGGAAAAATTGTCGAACAACTTGTGTTCGCTGGTGCCTTACGAAGACCGCCTGACGTTTTCCGCAGTGTTTGAATTTGACGGAAAAGACAAACTGGTGCGAAAGTGGTTTGGAAAAACAGTGATCCATTCCGCCCACCGGTTCTCCTACGAAGCCGCGCAAACCATCCTGGATAAGAAACCTTCCGAGGAATTATCCCAGCTGACTATTTATCCGCAATTGCAGTGGGCTATTCAGACCCTCGACCGGCTCGCCAAAAAGATGCGGCGCGAACGCGAACGCAACGGCGCCATCGGTTTTGAAACCGAAGAGGTGCGCTTCCGGCTCGATGCCGACGGTTCGCCCATCGAAGCCTACGTGAAAGAGCGCAAAGACGCTCACATGCTCATTGAAGACTTCATGCTGCTGGCCAATAAGGAAGTCGCGTTTTTCATGGACCAAAAAGGTGGCGCGCAACAGGAAATTCCTTTTGTCTACCGTATCCACGATTTGCCCGATATGGAAAAAGTGGCCGAATTCGCGCGTTTTGCGGCCGAACTGGGCCACCCGCTCAAAGTGGATACGCCTAAGCAGATTGCCCTGGCCTTTAACGGACTCATGCACGCGGCCCGCAAGGATGAACGACTGAAACTGCTGGAGCCGCTGGCGATCCGGACCATGGCCAAGGCGATTTATTCCACCAATAATATCGGTCACTACGGTCTGGGATTTACTCACTACTCGCACTTCACCTCGCCCATCCGCCGCTACGCCGACGTACTGGCTCACCGCATCCTCGATCGCAATCTTGAAGGCGGCACCTGGCGCGTGGATAAAACCAAACTCGAAGAACAGTGCAAACACATTAGCCTGCAGGAGAAAAAAGCCGCCGACGCCGAACGCGAAAGCATCAAGTACAAACAGGCAGAACTCCTGCGCCGCCACATCGGTGAAGAATTTGACGGCATCGTCAGTGGCATGATCGAGCGCGGATTTTTTGTAGAACTGCCTGGTTCTCAGGCGGAAGGACTGGTCGAATTCACATACCTGGCCGACCAATGGAACCTCGTGGAAGGCAACCTGCGCGCCCGTTCGCGCCGCGGTCAGACCCTCAAAATGGGTGACCGCGTCCGCGTCCGCATCGCCGCGGTAGACCTCGCCAAGCGACAAATCGAGATGGAATGGGTGGAGGCGTGATCGTTTGCTTGGCCTGAAAAATGAAAATCCCCGCTTGCGACTGATGGCCTGCGGGGATTTTTTATGATTCAGATTGTTGGAGTGCCTGTTATTTACCGCCACCGGATTTAGCGGGAGCCGGCTTCGGCTTGGCATCGCCCGGCGATTCTTTCGCGGGCTTTGATGGCGGAGCGCTGGGTTTGGGAGCAGGTTGAGGCGCCTGTTGCGGCTTTTTCATATCTCTTTTATCGTCCTCCATCACCTTGCCGTCGTCGTTGTCCTTGCCTTTTTTGCCCTTTTTGGGGTGTTTTTTGGACTTGTCTTTTTGGCTCCGGTCTTTTTTATCACCCTTGTCATGTCCGTGGTGCACAGCGTCACCCGACTTTTCTTCGGCCTTTGCGGCTTGTTCGGTTTTGGATTTAGGTTCCTTCGGTTTTTGTGCGGGTTGGGATTGTGCCCAGGCAGTGAACGAGGCGAAAAACGCGATAATCAGGGTTAAAATGATTTGTTTTTTCATGTGATGATATGTTGTTTGAATGATTCACGAAGAGACGTCCGACTGTCGGCTAAGGTACCTTTCACAAGCGGATAGCAAAACGTAAAATGCTGACCTGTGGCGGCTTTATGTGGATAAAATAAGTCCACGGCCCGGAGACCGTGGACTTGATCATTGGAATTGTGTGGCTTATTGCCCCCTTCGGGCACGGGCAACGCCGCCGGGAGTGGCTTTGACGGGTTTGGTGGGCTGAGGGGCCATTTTGGCGTCTTTAGGATCGGTTGGTGTGGACGCCGGTGATGTTTTCCGTGTTTTCGAAACCGGTTGCGGCTTTTGCACCTTGGCTGCTTTGGCTGAGGGCTGAGCCGGCGTTACTTTTTTTCCGGCATGAGCCTCGGTCGGGTCGTGGGGTTGGTGCATGGGCTGACGGGTCGGACGGGTCGCGGAACCATATTTCTTGTCGGCGTGCTTGGGTTTGTGGTGCTTGCCGTGGCCGGGGTTCTTTTTGCCCATTTTGTGTTTGGCCGGTTTGTTTTTGGCGGCCCATCTTGCGTCATGGTCGCCCCGGGCTTTGGCGATAGCGCCGGGCGTCGCTTTGACGGGCTTTGTGTGCTTTTCAGTGCGGGCATTTTTGGGTTTCCCGGCTTCGCGGCCAGGTGTTTGTGCCGAAAGGGCAACCATGGCGAAACAGGCCAGAAAGAACGACAGGATGAGATGCTTTTTCATGTTTGAAACAGTTTTGAAGTAATAGTCTCTGCATTTGACGTCAGACTTGGTCAAAGACCACGGCGTGGAGTCGCGTTTAACGAAACTTTATCCCAAGCGTTAAAGAACTCTTTGAAAGCTATTTCTTTGACCAAAAAAGGAAAAAGACCATGCCAATACCTTCCAATCGCCGGGGTTTTATCCGCCAGACAGCTGCCCTGTTGGGCGGGTTGGCGCTGCACCAGGATGTTTTCGGTGCTTTTCAAATTACTGATCATCAGGATTTTAAGAAAAAAAATGGCTCTTTTCTGAACGCCGTCGATCCGCGCGACGACGATTTCTGGCGGCAGATCCGGATGGCCTATGCGGCCAGCCCCAGTCTGATCAATCTGAACAATGGGGGCGTGTGCCCGGCGCCGCGCGCCACCATGGACGCGCTGGATTACTACAACCGCATGTGCAATGAGGCGCCCTCTTTTTACATGTGGCGTATCCTCGACCAGGACCGTGAACCCATTCGCGAAAATCTGGCTGTACTCGCCGGCGCCGATCCGGAGGAAATTGCCATCAACCGGAATGCCACAGAGGCCCTCAATACGATCATCTTCGGGCTGAACCTCCGCGCAGGCGACGAGGTCGTGTTGTCGAAATACGATTACCCGAACATGATCAACGCCTGGAAACAGCGCGAAAAACGGGACGGCATCAAGCTGGTTTGGGTCGATCTGGAACTGCCTTCTGAAAATGCAGATTATCTGGTAGAGGCGTTCGCCGCCAAATTTTCAGACCGCACCCGGGTGGTTCACCTGACCCACGTGATCAACTGGTGCGGCCAGATTCTGCCCGTGCGCCGAATTGCCGACCGCGCCCATGCAAAAGGCATCGAAGTGCTGGTCGACGGCGCACATTCTTTTGCCCTCATCGATTACAAGGTTCCCGATCTGGGCTGCGATTACTGGGGTACGAGCCTGCACAAATGGCTCTGCGGGCCTTTTGGCAGCGGCATGCTTTGGATAAAAAAAGAAAAAATCCCGGGCGTTTGGCCTCTTTTGTCGAACACCGAGCCGGACGGGACCAATATCCGGAAGTTCGAATCGCTCGGCACCCGCAGTTTTCCCATCGAAATGGCCATCGGGTATTCCATTGATTTACAAAACCTTATCGGCACGAAGCGGAAACAGGATCGCTTGTTATTCCTGAAAAATTACTGGGCCGAACAAGTGCGCGATCTGCCCGGAGTGCAGTTGTTCACTTCTCTGCATCCCGATTGGGGTTGCGCCATCGCGACCATCGGGTTTCAGGGCAAAAAACCGGCGGAGCTCAGTGAGCAATTGCTGAGCAAATGGAAAATTCACACCACGAGTATCGAATGGGAGAAGGTGGTGGGCGTCCGGATCACGCCGAACGTGTACACCACGACGGAGGAACTGGATAAACTCGTAAAGGCCCTGAAAACAATCGCCACTACCTGACTCTCAGAAGCCTATTACCTTTGCCGGCATTATTACAACCGCAAGCCGTATGCCCATGACGCACATCCTTTTTTCCGTTGACAACAACGTGGCCCAGATTCGCCTGAACCGCCCGGCGGTGTTCAATTCCATGCACCATGCGATGCGCCAGGAACTCATCGCAGCGCTGGACCAATGCGCTGAAGACCCCGCCATCCGCGCGGTTTACCTGACCGGTGAAGGCCGCGCATTTTGCGCCGGAGAGGATTTACAGGAGGTAACTGACCCCAAGGGCCCTTCGCTCAACGAGATCATTTCGACAGGTTATAATCCTATTGTGCTGAAAATCAGGAATTTGGAAAAACCGGTCGTCTGCGCTGTCAATGGCGTGGCTGCCGGCGCCGGTTGCAACATCGCGCTGGCTTGCGACATCACGGTGGCTACCGCATCGGCCACTTTTACCCAGGCTTTTTCAAAAATCGGACTCATCCCCGACAGCGGCGGCACCTGGACATTGCCACGGCTCGTTGGATTGCAACGCGCCATGGGGCTTATGATGTTGTCGGAAAAAATCAGCGCCGGCGAAGCCGCAGAAATGGGCATGATCTGGAAAGTGTTCCACGATGAAACGTTCCTGGCCGAAAGTCTTGCCCTTGCCGAAAGCCTCGCCAAAATGCCCACCCGCGGCCTCGGACTTACAAAAAAGGCTTTGAACCAATCGTTTAACAACAGTTTTGCCGGCCAGCTCGCCGTTGAGGACGAACTTCAGACAGCTGCCGGCCAAACCCACGATTACCGTGAAGGCGTGGCGGCATTTCTCGAAAAGCGCAAGCCCGTGTTCAAAGGCGAGTAAGATTTTACCTCCTTTTATTCCCCCGCACCGACGACTGCCAGACAACTATGGCGAATTGGTTCCAAAAACTACAGCCATTTCCACCAGGTTATGGTAAGCGCAAGCGCCCTCCTGAACCACCTCCCCGAAAGCCGGCGCCCTGGTGGGTAGCCTTGCTGCTGGTATTTTGCATTGCCTTGCTGCTGAGTCCGTGGCTGCGGTTTCAGGTGGTGGCTTTATTTGATTACCCTTTCCATTACAAGGAATACAAACATTTCGGCATCCGGCTGCCCAGCGGGTATTCAGTGCACGGGATCGATGTGAGCCGCTATCAACGGCGGGTGGATTGGGAGCGGGTGAGTAAAATGCGGGTGAACGACGTGCGCATTTCCTTCGCTTTCATCAAAGCCACTGAGGGTTCGTGGTTGAAAGACCCCGAATTTGAGAAGAACTGGGAAAATGCCCGGGAAAACAAGATCGTATGCGGCGCTTACCACTATTTTTTGCCCGATGTGAGTCCGCGCGACCAGGCCATGAATTTTTTCAAAACCGTCCGCCTGCGCTCCGGCGACCTTCCGCCCGTGATCGACGTGGAGGAAAAACGCGGCATGGGACGCGACCAGATCCGGAAGGCGACGCTGGAGTTTGTCGCGCTGCTGGAGAAACGCTACGGCATCAAACCGATCCTGTACACCAACCGCGATTTTTATAAAAACCATTTTGCCGACCAGCCGGAATTCAAGCCGTATTGCTTCTGGATCGCCCATTATTATGTGACCGACCTCAATATGCCCGACGAGGCCAAATGGCATTTCTGGCAGCACAGCGACCGCGGCAACGTGAACGGGATCAACGAACCGGTGGATTTTAACGTGTTTTACGGCGACAGCGCCACGCTGCGGCGGATGTGTTTGCCGTGAATCCAATTTGTCGCCCGCCGACGGATTTCGTTAATTCAAGGTTAAGCTCCTCTTGCGCTAGGGCATTCCTCCTATTTTTGACCGCGAATTCGCGACTATTCCGCTACATCCATCACACTTAGTTGTTCAACATGAAAAAAACGCTCCTCCTGCTGGCCGCTTGTTTTGTTGCGCTGGCCGCTTTTGCCCAAACGAAAACCCTGCCTTCCGTGAATGTGAAGACCCTTGAAGGTCAGACCCTGAACGTGCAGGACCTCGGTAAATCCGGCAAAATCACCATCATCAGTTTCTGGGCCACCTGGTGCTCCCCCTGCAAAAAAGAACTCGACGCCATCAAGGACTACTACGAAGACTGGCAAAAAGAATACGATGTTCAACTGATCGCTATCAGTGTCGACGATGCCCGTACGGCTGCAAAAATTCCGGCCATGGTGGCTGAAAAAGGCTGGGCCTACCGCATACTGTTGGATGCCAACAAGGAATTCCAGCAGGCCGCCAACGTCTCTTCGGTACCTTACATGCTGCTGCTCGATAAATCGGGCAACATCGTTTTCGAACACACGGGCTATGCCCCCGGCGACGAACTTGAGCTGGAGGAGAAGATCAAAGCCCTGAAAAATTAAGGGTAACTGGAACCTAAATCAGAACGCCCCGGCGGCATAAATTGCTACCGGGGCGTTTTTTTTAAAACTCCACAGTGGTGTCTTTTATCACAACGCCTTGTGTAGTTTGCATTCGGACGGTGTATTGGCCCGGCGGCAGGTTGTACACTTCGAGGCGCAGGCTCCCGCGGTGCTCGCCGGCGATCATATCTTCGGGCTTGGAGAGTTGTTTGATCAATTTGCCATCGGCGTCGAGCAGCAGCATCTGAACTTTGGCATTTTTTTCGAGCACATACTGGTAGCTGCCTTCCACCACGAGGGCTTTTCCAGGCAGGGCGCGGTCGCCGGGCCGAATGACCTGCGTCTCATAACGGATGCGATAACCCGGTAAGGGCCGCCCCAGCAATTCAGCGGTAAATTTGGCCAGTATAGGGTCGCCTATGCTCCCGATAGGCAATTTATTGGTTACACACCACACAGCGTTTTGAGCGGTGTAATCGCCGGTTTTGCCTTCTTCGACGATAAATTGGAGCAGCCTCAGGAGTTGTTCAGGGGCCAGTGCCCCTACGGCAAAGCCGGTTCCTGCGCGTGGGGAGGCATCGCCGGCCTGAGCACAAAAAGTGCTCAATGTCGCCTGCACAGCGGTCTTGGGGTTTAAGGCCAGGGTCTGCGCTTTGGCCACGACAAGGGTTTGCATCGCGCTGTCGGCCGGATCGAGGAATTGGCCGAGGGGGATACGAATGCGCAGGTTTTTGCCCGTCAGGCTCCGGGCGCTGATTTTCAGGCATTCGCCCTGGTGTCCGCCGGTGCCGGACACCTCGAAGGCGATCATTTTTTTGGCCAGGGCCGTAGACAGATCGACAGGGGCGGGAGTCGTCTTTTTTTGAGAAAAAACGGGGCAGGCGTTCAGCAGGAGCGCAAAAAACAGGACTTGTTTTGTCATAGGGCAGGATGTTTCCCCTGATAACGTCGGAAGTCAGCCGTCCCCGTTTACGGGATGGGATTTAAATAAAAAAGCCCCGCGGTTTCGCGGGGCTTTTAAGTGCCCGGAACAGGACTCGAACCTGCACGACCTTTGGGGTCAAGGGATTTTCTTACCACTACCATTTTCATGGCAAAACAAAATGTTTTGTTTATTTGTGGTCTGGACTGTGTCTTTGCCATATTCCCAAAACATTTGGAACGTAGGCATCTGCCGTTCAGTCTCTACACCTTACTAACAAAAATTAGTCTTGGCTCGGCGTTGCCATCAACTTACTTGCTAAGGGTTCGCCGAATTTGACAGAATCCCATTACGACTTTCGTGCATAATGGCTCAAATAAACTAAGTCCCTCGTGTCTACCATTCCACCACCCGGGCGTTCGCACAAATTTAACGCTTAAAAACAAAAAAAGCCCGCCGTAACAGCGAGCTTTTTGGAGCGGAAAACGAGACTCGAACTCGCGACCTCAACCTTGGCAAGGTTGCGCTCTACCAACTGAGCTACTTCCGCATTTGCTATTTATCAGAACCTTCGTCCCTTTTAGCGGCGGCAAAGATAAGCGGACTCTGTTTGAAGCGGCAAACCTTTGCGGAAAATTTTTTTCAGAAAAATAAATACCCCTGCTTTTCAGGTGTTTTGAGCGGCTAATTGGCGGAAAGAGCGGCGTTTGACGGCCAGCAGCACGGCCTCGTAGTTCATATCCAGTTTTTCACCTTCGACGAGCAGGGCATCCGCGCGGCCGGCGATTTTGTTCCAGAGCCAGCCGACGATGGCTTCGACGGAATCGGTTTCCGCAAAAGTGAGGTAAAAGCGGATGGTTTCCTGAAAGCCGATTTTATGGCCCACGTGTTCTTCGTCGGCGATGAGGTAGGCGCCGCCGGCATCCGGAATCTTGAAACGTTCGCCCAGGGTGAGCCAGCGGTAAAACGTGCCGAAGAGGTGGAATTTCAGGTCTTTATCGCCCGTCCGGATCTCGATTTTCATGGCCTGATAGGCAAATTGGGCAAGCGGGTCGGACAGCGGGTCGGCATTCGGATGCGGGGCGGGCAGGGTGCCTCCGATCCAGGCTTCTATTTTTTCGGCCAGCCGTTCGATGCGCTGGAAACGCTCGGTGGCCATCTGGCGCACGGTGTCGTCGCCGAATTTTTCAAAATTGTCCGGGTGGTATTTGGCGCGCAGTTCGCGCAGCGTTTTTTTCAAAGTATCGGCGTCCAGCTGTTCCGGTGCAACACCGAAGAGCGTGCGGATCTCGTCGATTTCCTGAGGACTGAAAACTTGGTCAGGCATGGTGCGCTGTTTAATCAAAACCGGATTCCTTGCGTATTCAGTTGCCGGCAGCCAGAGTAGCCATGGCCTGTGTGGCGGCAAGGTGTTGTTCCAGTTGGCGTTTGAAGTAAAAATAGGTCTCCAGTTGAGTGCGGACAGGGATGTCGGATGCACTGCGCCGGTATTCGTTGGTATTGTAACGGTCGATGATGCGCGCTTTTACGTTGTCGTTGAGTTGAAGGTCGAGCAGATCGCGGATTTCACGTTGCAGGTCGGGATCGTACACAGGAAAGGCCGTTTCGATCCGGTGGGTCAGGTTGCGCTCCATCCAGTCGGCGCTCGACATGAGGAATTTTTCCTGGCCTCCGTTGTGGAACACAAACACGCGGGCGTGTTCGAGAAAACGGTCAACAATGCTGATCACCTCAATGTTTTCGCTGACCCCCCGGATGCCGGGCACGAGGCAGCAGATGCCCCGGATGATCAGTTTGATTTTTACCCCGGCTCTCGATGCTTCGTAGAGTTTTTGGATAATGTCGCGGTCTTCCAAACTATTGAGTTTCAGGATCATTCCGGCCGGCTTTTTTCGTTTGGCTGCCGCGATTTCATGTTCGATCAATTTGTAGAGTGCCGGCCGGAGGTTGAATTTTCCCACCAGCAAATGTTCAAATTTCACCTGACCGGGCTGGATGTTTTCGAGGTGGCTGAACAGCAAGCTGGCTTCGGAGCAAAGCCGCAGGTCGGCCGTAAACATGCCGAAATCGGAGTACACCTTGGCCGTGTCTTCGTGAAAATTGCCGGTGCCAAAGTAGGCGTACAGTTTGGGTTCTCCGTTCTCCACGCGCCGCACGAGGGCCACCTTGGCGTGCACTTTAACCCCCGGCATGGAATAGTATACCCGCACGCCGGCGCGCTCCATTTTTTCACCCCATTCGAGGTTGGCGGCCTCGTCGAAACGGGCTTTGATCTCCACAAATGCCGACACCTGCTTGCCGTGCCGTACGGCGTCCATGAGTGCCTGCATGATGCGGCTGTGGCGCGCCACGCGGTACTGGATCACCTTGATGTGGGTCACCGAGGGGTCCTGGGCCGCCCGTTCGAAAAAGTTGACCACTGCATCGTACGACTGGTACGGCACGTGCAGGAGCTGGTCCTTGGCGCGCAGCACGGCGAAGGGGTCCTCGGTGTCGTGCAGCAAGGGGTGGGGCAGGGGCGGCAGGGGTTTGTTTTTGAGGTGGGTCAGCCCGAAGTCCGGGAATTTGAAAAAATCGAAATTGTTGTGGTAGCGCCCTTCCGGCAGCATGTCGTATTTACCCAGATCGAAGGTGTCCTGGAGGTAATCCAGCAGGTGCCGCGGCATTTCGCGGTCGTACACGAAGCGGCTGGCGGGGCCTACCTGGCGTTTTTGCAGGCTGGTTTTGATCTTTTGCACCAGGTCGCCGGAAAATTCGTCTTCGATGTACAGTTCTGCGTCGCGGGTGAGTTTGATCGAATAGGTGTCCTGAATTTCATAACCAGGGAAAAGCCAGGACACAGAATTCCGCACAATATCGTCGAGCAGGATCACGTCATGGCTGCCGGAGACGGAGGGTAATTGCACAAAGCGGGGCACCTGGTCGCTGGGAATCTTGACGAGGGCGTATTCGCTCGTCGCCATGGGTTTTTTCCGCTGCCGCAGATGGACCGCCAGGTAAAGGTGGGCGTTGGCCAGAAATGGCCGGATGCGGCGCTTGACCAGGAGCACCGGCATGACGAAAGGCAGCAGATTATCCCGAAAATAGGATTCAACAAAGGCCCTTTGCTCCTCGTTCAGATCGAGGCGGCGCAGCATCCGGATACGGTGGCGCGACAGCTCGGGCACGATCTGTTTGGAAAATATCTCTGACAGTTCTTCCTGCTGCCGGTTCACGATCCGGTGAATTTCTTTCAGGGTTTCAGTAGGATCGAAATCCAGTTGGGCCTTGGTTTTTTTGCCCACTTTTTTCAGGTTGCGAATGCTGGCTACGCGGATTCTGAAAAATTCATCCAGGTTGGACGAATAGATCGCCAGAAATTTCAGCCTTTCCAGCAGTGGAACAGCAGGGTCTTTGGCTTCCTGCAATACGCGGTAATTGAAAGAAAGCCAGGAAATATCGCGATGGACAAATGGTAAAAGAGCCATGAAATGCGATGACTTGCGATGGAAGACGTGGGTTAAACCGCATAGCCAGGCTGGGGGTTTAGGAAACCTGGCAGGGCGGTCGGGGCGAAAGGTAAAAACGTCCGCTTGGGCTATTGCGTATGAGGGCGTAAAACATTCCTTAATCTTACTTTATCAAACAGCATTTATGGAAAAAAACCTTATCCGTCGCGCTGCAGAGGCAGATTTTGAACCCCTCCGGCAGCTCGCGATACAATCTTATCTCGATCATTATTCCGATATCTGGACGCCGGAAAACCTGGCCAGGTATCTCGATTATGCCTACTCTGAGACGGTTTTTCGCGAATTTCTGACCGATGCAGATACGCTCGTCTGGGTGGCTGACTCCGGAGAACGCCTGAAAGGATATCAGGTTGTAAAAGCTAATTTGCCGCTTGCCCCCGAAATGCCTGGAGGTTGCCAGCTCAAGCGCCTTTATTTCCTCGCCGAGGCAACGGGGACAGGCTTAGGCAAGACAATGCTTGACATCGCCATTGCCGAAGCACGGCGACTCGGCCGGTCCTACCTCTGGCTGGACGTAATGAAATGCAGCCCCAAGGCCGTGGCGTTTTACGAGCGGGCGGGGTTCGTGATTCACTCGGACAAAACGTTTCCGCTCATCCCTTTCCGAACGCCGGAATTGTCTGAATTGTGGAATATGGTTCTGGAACTTTGAGACAGGGGGGCAGGATAGAACACGGATGACACGGATGCTAGCAACACGGATTTTTACGGATAAATTCTGTTTAAAAATCCGTGTTGCTAGCATCCGTGTCATCCGTGTTCTATCCTGTCCGGCATCAGAACAACTTTCCCTGCTGCGCCGGCTGCTCCACCGGCTTCGGGCCCCTGGTGACGAGTCCTGGGATTTTTGAAGAAAATGTGGCTGCGGCAAAGGCTGCCAGATCGGGCGCCAGCAGGTTGTCGGGTTCGTGGGTGAAGAAGAATGCCTCCTGCAAGCCTTGCTCCATCCACCGCCGAAGGCGTTCAGCCCAGGATTCAATGCGTTGATAATCTGTCGGATGCAGGGTATTTCCGACGAAGCGGACCAGGGTGCGCCCCGCCGTGATCCGCATATGGCATACGTCGCGCCGCCCGGCCACATCGGTGATTACGGCGGCAGCGCCCGCGCTGGCGAGCAACTCGAAAAATTTTTCAGCAGCCCGGGACGCTTGGAAAAAATCCTCGTGTCGCGCTTCCACGCCCAGCGGAATTTCAGCAGGCCATTTGTCCAGAAAGCGTTCCAGAACAGGCAGATGCTGCGGCGAGAAATAGGGTGGTAATTGCAAAAAACAACAACCCATCCGGTCGCCCAGGCCGCCGATGACGTCGCAGAACAACCGCAATTCGGGGCTGTGCACGCCCAGGTCGCGGGCATGGCTCAGGGTTTGGGGCACTTTCGGGCAATAGCGGAAATCGGCCGGAAC
>JBGAJY010000151.1:0-14093 GCA_044224705.1 Saprospiraceae bacterium | reverse complement strand
GATTGACAACTTTGGCTACATCCTACCTTTACAGGGATTTATTTCGACTGGAACAGATCAAAAAGCCTATTCTTTTGGAAAATATCGTGCGTGGGCTGGCTTTCCAAATAGGAAACGAAGTCAGTTTTAACGAACTGAGCCAATTGGTCGGCGCTTCGCCACAAACGGTAGAAAAATACATCGACCTCCTTGAAAAGGCTTACATCATCTTCAGGCTGCCTGCACTAAGCCGCAACTTGCGCAATGAAATCAAAAAAGGACGCAAGATTTACTTTTATGACAACGGAATACGCAATGCCGTGATCGGCAATTTTGCTGCTGTGGAAAGCCGCACGGATGTTGGCGCGCTTTGGGAAAATTACCTGGTCAGCGAGCGAATCAAGTATTTGCATTACAACGGATTGTATGCAAAAAGCTATTTCTGGCGCACTCAGGAGCAACAGGAAATTGATTACATTGAAGAGGCCGACGGCCAGTTCAAGGCTTTTGAGTTTAAGTGGAATCCAGATGCAAAAGCCAGGTTTTCATCGTCATTTCTGCAAAATTATGCGGTCAGTGAAACCGCAGTCGTCACTCCAAACCAGTACGATTCATTTCTGCTGGGCGCCTGACGTCCTGAAACACGCATTCATTCAAATGATCTCCGTGTCTCTGTGCCTCCGTGTTAAAAGGGCTGGGGACCTGGCGTCCTGAAACCCGCAATTCAATCCACATTTCCCGCAGTTCGTAACCTGTTCCCTTTCAGCGTGGTCAAAGAGGCTTTCAAATTTGCCTCACCAATTTAAAAAAGACCATGTCTGTCCAATCTGTTTCCCACTTCCTGTTCCTGGCTGTCGTGCTCCTCGCGGCGCCCTCACAAGCCCAGCCGGTAGCCCCCGTCGATCTCGCGGCCTTGTTGACCGAAATGCCTGCGCCGCCGGCCGGGCTTTCCGCAGCGTACTCCCGTGTTTATCCGGGTGGCGCATCTACAAAAGACTCCGAAGCATTTTACAAAAGCTGGCTGAACCGCCTCGAAGCCGCCGTCGTCCAAAACGAAACGCTCACCCGCACCTTTTACAGCCAGTACCCGACGGGCGTTCGGCCCAGCGCCCCGGTGGCGTCGCGGGTGTCGACCTCGCAACAGTCTGCTATGGACGCTGCGACCTCCGAACTCGCCCAGAAAATGATGAACGACCCGGCCTTCGCCCAGCAGTTTGCCAAAATGAGCGAAGCCGACCAGCAGGCCTACATCACCAAACTGCTCGCTGAAAAAGGCATCAAACCTGTCTCCGGGCCCGCCAATATGCCCTCTGCCATGCCTGCCGGGCTCGACCACGACTGGATGGGTCTTTGTACGGCACTGATGCAATCGGCCACCGACCAAAGCCGCTGGACGGCCCAGACGGAACTGCAACAGCGCTACGCCCAACGCCACGACGAAGTGGATGCCTGGGCCACGGCCGAGATACAGAAACTGCCCATGATCGAATTCGGGGAGTACGGCCACGACCACGATCCTGAAAAAGTCAAAGCTATCCGGAACGAAGCCGCGCGGCGCCACAGCGATCTCGCCGACCAAATGCTGAAAGAAGCGCTGCCGCTGCTCAGCCAATACCGCAAGGACTGCCTGGCGCGCATCAGCCCGCTCAATACGGAACTGAAAGCGGTCGGCTACGGCCAGGCCTACGATTTCGGCCAGCAATACAGCCTGGTGCTGCAAACCCAAAACTTCATCATGCAGGACCTGCAGGCGGTTTTGACCAACGAAATTAACCTGATCGAGGAATGCGCGGCCTGGGAGTACCAGCGCCGGATGACGCAATGAGGCATGGCCATCCCTCCATTGAAAACATTATCCAACAACTGAAAATGTATGAAAACATCCCTTTTCGCGCTGCTGAGCGCATTACTGATACTTGTCGCGTTGCCGTCCTGTGAAAAAGACAAGGACGAAACCACTAACCCCGACGCACCCCAAATCGAAACCCTCAGCCTGCAGGACGACAATCTGCTGATCAAAGGCAAATTTGGAGAGGATCCGGGCGCTGCCGACCGCGCAGTCCATGTAGATGGCGAAGCCCTGCCCGAGGGTTATATCCGGTCCTGGACGCCCGGGGAGATCATTTGTAAAATGGATCAAACGCCGACGGAGGACATCACCGTGGAAGTTTACGTGAAAGACGTCAAGAGTGCCCCAAAAGTGCTGCACGTCGCCAGCAGCATCAAAATCGACTACCTCCAAATGCGGGAAGAAACGGGTCAGCTGTACATCTACGGCAAATTCGGCCCCGATCCCGGCCCGTCCGTGCGCAGCGTCAAGGTGAAAAACGTTCCGGTTCAGCAGGTCGTGGCCTGGTCGCCGACGTTGATCATTTGCAAAATTCCCGCCGTAGTGGAAGGTTCCTACGGCGAAGTGGTCGTCAGCACCGGCCCCAATCAAAGCACTTCGCGCATCCTGTACCGATGGGATGTACGGCTGAAATACTCTTTTCCGCAAGGCGGCCAGGGCGGCAGCCTGTACGAAGCGGCTGAATTTCACGTACCCATCCGGGGCGACATCATACCGCCTCCTGCGGGTGTGATCGCTTACCAGCGCGGCGCCGCCTATCCGTATTCCTACGTCGATTACGATGCCGGTGGGAGCGGCCATTCCGCGTATGACAACGGCTGCAACACCGTGGACGTAGTGTGGCAGGATGTGTTCGGAACCGTGGGCCTCAGCCCCGATACCTCCGACCTGTCGGGGTCTACATATTTCCATGGCTGGCTGACCCACCAGCCCAACGGCTATGACCTGGAACTCGAATTTGATGCCTGGGAAGCCATTCCTTCCACGGTTACTTTCAGCAGTTGTTTCGGGTTTTCCTCCACGGAAAACCAAAAGCAAATGATTGATTTTGTGACGTTTGACCACAAAATAATCCCTCTGCGGTTCAACGGTAAAAAACTGGAAGGCGGCGAACTCGTGCAGCACAACGTTGCGAGCACGGCCGGTCTGATCTGGGATGCCAGCGATTACCCGGCCAATCTCGTCGATGTGAAGCTGGTATGGAATGCGGTGGAACCAAAAAAATGAAGTCCGTTAGTCGGTTAGTCGGTTAGTCAGTTAGTCGGTTAGTCGGTTAGTCAGTTAGGGCACTAACCGACTAACCGACTAACCGACTAACCGACTAACTGACTAACCGACTAACCGACTAAAAAAAACTATGTCAAAAGTCATCCTCTTCGGCGCCACCGGCCACGCGGGTCGCGCCATCGCGGCGGAGCTCGACCGCCGTGGACACACCGTCGCCGCCGTAGTCCGCAATGCCGGACGAGCCGACAGCATCGCGCCCTTCGTCAGCAAAATGATCGAGGCGAATGTGCTGGATCCCAGGTCGCTGGTGGGTATTTGCGAAGGCTGGGAAGTGGTTGTGTCGGCCTTGGGCAAAAGCGTTTCGCCTTTTGAATTCAGCAAGCCGACGTTTCAGCAAGTTGATTTTCAGGGCAATATGAATATCCTCGCAGCGGCGCAGTCGGGCGGCGCACGAAAATTCATTTACCTCTCCGCCCTGGGCGCAGAGCGGCTGACCTGGTTGAACTACTTCCGCGTGCACCACGAATTCAGCGAACGGCTGCGCGCTTCCGGCTTGGATTATGCCGTCATTCAGCCGCCGGCGATCATGAGCGCCTTTCTCGACCTCATCAAAATGGCGGAAAAAGGTATGCTCACCACCATCGGCAAAGGCGACAGCCGGACCAACCCGATCTGCGAAACGGACCTGGCCCGCGTGGTTGTGGATGCCATCGATCAACCCAATGCCACCATTGCCGCCGGCGGCCAAACGGTGTACACCCGGCGCCAGATCAATGAGATCATTCAGCAGGCTGCCCGTCCGGGCAAAAAAGTGTGGAACGTGCCCGCCGGAATGGTTCGTGCGGCCTTGCCGTTCTGGAAAATCCTGAGTCGCAACCTGTACGACAAACTGGCTTTTTTCCTCGAAGTAAATGAACACGACGTGCTGGCCCCGAGGGTGGGGGAGACGCGGCTGGAGGAGTATGTAAGAGGGAATATTTGAAGGAGGGGAGAGGAGGGATTGACCAGCGACAATTACAGGAGATTTGAACACTCCCGTTCGCGTCAGTCCGCGTGGTCCGCGTTTCCATCACGGCGCCGGATTGCGACGCGGACGACACGGACCAAGCGGACTGACGCGGAGATAAGTGGGCTGGCCGTGCTTGGTGTTTTTAGCCGTGCTTGGTGTTTTTAGCCGTGCTTGGTGTTTTCACCAAGCACACTTCTTCGGAACCACCGGCAAATCAACGCTACAATTGCTTGGCGAGATGAAGTATCTGCTTGGTGAAAACACCAAGCAGGGCTAATTGCTTAGCGGCAGGAACTCGTCACTTCACCCCGGTTCCACAATTCATCCAAAACACCCACAATTCAATCCCTAATCTCCCCAATTCAATCCAGAAATCCCCCAATTCATTCCAAGCCTTCCCTGTCATCCCGCCTCCGCGCCCTATTTTTGAGTGTCCAACTCACCATCCTCCGTGGAACACTCGCTCAACGACAAATGGCTGCGCCTCATCGGCATCCCCGTCACGGTTCCGCTCGCGACCTTGTACCAGATGCCGCTGTATTACCCCGGACGCTGGGATTTGTGGTGGAAATACACGCTTTTCGGGCTGGTTTTTACCGTACTGATGTGGGAAACGGGGCGGGTGATGATCCTTGCCGTGCGTCGGCGCTGGCCGGGCATGAACCAGACTTTGCCACGGGTGCTCTGGACCTTCGCAGGGTGGGCCGTGGTGGCGATCGCCGGACAAACGGCTATGCTGTGGACGATTGACCTGTTCAATTTTTCACCCATGAAGATTTTTACCCTCGAAGCCGTGAAAAACAATTTTTACGTCGCCCTGGCCTTTTGGATCATCACGGGCAGCGTGTACGAGGCACTTTATTTCTCTCAAAACTACCGGGCCACCGTGCTGCGCACCGAACAACTCCGCAAGGAACAGGCGCGCCGCCAGCTCGATGCCCTTAAAAACCGCGTGAACCCGCATTTTCTTTTCAACAGCCTCACGACCCTCTCCGCCCTCATCGGCGAGGACCCCCGGCAGGCCGAAAAATTTGTGGACGAACTCTCCAAAGTGTACCGCCATCTGCTGCGGGCCAATCAGCAGCAAAGCGTGAGCCTGGGCGACGAAATCGCCTTTGCACACTCCTACGCTTTTCTCCTGCAAACCCGTTTTGACGATATATTCTCCATCAAAATCAAGGTTTCCGAACAACACCACGACAAAAAATTACCCCCGGCCACACTGCGCACCGTGCTCGATTACCTGGTCCGCACGCAAAAAATTGAACCCGATTTTCCGTTGCACCTCGACCTGAACGCTGATGCCACGGGCCTTAGCCTCTCCGGACCGCACCAGCCCAAAACCGTCTGGTTCGACTCCGGCGGACAGGAATGGGAGCAGATACGCGAAACCTTCGCCCGGCGCGCCCAGGAAGCCACCCAGACCTGCCACGATGGCCGGCTGCACCTTTGGCTGCCCTACCTCCACGAAACCGCGCCCGAATCATGAACAAATTCGCTTTTCCACGGCAATGGCTGCGACGTCACCTGATCTCGTACTTCGCGGAATGGCTGCTCCTGCCGCCGGCCATCGTGGTGTTTTGCTACACCCTGTTCGGCAAGGCGTATTTCGACAATGCGGGCACATTTTTGCGCACCACCTTCGTGGGTATCCTGAGCGCAATTCTGGTGGCGGCCGCCAATTTCCGGGTGCGCGATTTCAACGTCCGCCGTTTCCCAAAAATGGACGACTGGCCCAAACGCCTCGTTTTCAGCATTATAGGCTACCTGTTCGTCGATATGTCCGGCGCGGCGCTCACCGTGGGGGCTTTTTACCTGATGGAAGGCGGCCATCTGGCGCTGAGTCCCCAACAAGTGCTGACCATCGTCACACTCGTCGTCGTGGCGATGATGTTCGGGGCCTCGGCCCATGAGGCGATCATTTACTGGCGCAAATGGCGGGCCGAACTCAGCGAGGCCGAACGGCTGGAAAAACTGCACCTCGAATCGCAGTTCCAGTCCCTGCAAAACCAGATGAACCCGCATTTCCTGTTCAACAGCCTCAACGTGCTCTCCTCGCTCATCGCCGAAAACCCGCGTCGCGCCGAGGACTTTGTGGATCAGCTGTCCAACGTGTACCGCTACCTGCTGCGCTCCAACGAGCGAGAACTGGTGAGCGTGGCCGAAGAACTGCAATTTATCCGCTCCTTTTTTCACCTGCTCGAAACGCGCTACGATGCGGGCATCTCGCTGCACACCGACATACGGCCCGGTTTTACCCAAAAACAGCTGCCCGCGCTGGCCTTGCAGATTTTATTGGAAAATGCCGTAAAACACAACGAAATCGCCCCCGACAAACCCCTGAAGATCGAAATTTTGGATAATTGGGCAGATTGGACGGCAGGCAAATCCGGCCCCGCGCTGCTCGTTCGCAACAACATTCAACGCAAAAACACCCGCGGCGCCTCCAACCGCGTCGGTCTCGACAACCTGCGCCAACGCTACGAACTGCTCGGCGAACCAGGCTTTGCCGTGCACGACGACGACGGTTTTTTCACGGTGCGGCTCCCGCTTTTTGAACCCTCTCCAACGACTCCCGCATGAATGCCTTTATCGTAGAAGACGAACCCCTTGCCGTCAAAAAACTTGTACGCCTGCTCGAAGAAGTGGCCATCGACCTGCGCGTCGTGGGCACCGCCGGCAGTATCCGCGCCGCCGTGGAATGGCTCGAGAACAACCCCGCGCCCGACCTGATTTTTCTCGACATCGAACTGTCCGACGGGCAGAGTTTCGAGATTTTTCAACGCATCCCGGTCAAAAGCCCCATTATTTTCACGACTTCCTACGACGAATTCGCGCTGCAGGCTTTCAAAGTCAACAGCGTGGATTACCTGCTCAAACCCGTGCAGCGCGAAGAACTCACCCGCGCCATCGACAAATACCGCAACGTCAAACTGCAGTACGCCGCAGGCGGCTACAAAGCCACGTCCGGACTGGAGGACCTGCTCGCCTCGCTCAGTCAACGCCTCGAACCGCCGAAAACCTACCGCAGCCGCTTTTTGGTCAAACACGCCCAGAAATACGTCGCCGTGGACGTGGCCGACATCGCCTATTTCTGGTCGGAAGGCCGGATCAATTTTTTCAAAACCCATGCCGGCCAGAAGTACCTCGTGGAATACACGCTCGAAGAGATCGAAGCCATGCTCGACCCGCGCGACTGGTTCCGCACCAGCCGGCAGTTCATCGTCAGCGTACCGGCGGTACGCCAGATCCACGCCTATTTCGGCAACCGCCTGAAATTGCAGCTCCACCCCGAAGAGCCGCAGGAAGTGCTCGTGAGCCGGGAAAAGGTGGCGGAATTCAAGACCTGGCTGGGAAAATGAAGAGATTGATTCGATTGATTCGATTGACCGATTGATTCGATTGATTCGATTGTACACGATCGCGTATAATCGAATCAATCGGTCAATCGAATCAATCACATCAATCCATTAATCATTCTTCAGCACCAATTTCCGCGTAGCGGCTCCTTCCATCGATTTTACCTGCAAAACATACGTTCCGCGCGGCAAATCGCCCACGTAGAGGTCGATCCGGCCGCTGAATATTTCCCTCCTCAGGAAGCATCCGCTCGCATCATAGAGGCTCAGAACGGCCGGGCCGCCATTTTTAAGGGCCACGTTCACCCAGGTTTGGGAGGGATTGGGAGCGATAAATACCGGCAATTCCGGTTCCGGTTCGGGCGCTTCGAGCGGCTTGCAGCCCGGCACGTCGCTCCACACCACTGAGATTTGAACGCCGAGCGCTTCGACATAATTCGGGCATTGTCCCGGAGAGGCCGTGAGCCAGTAGCTGCCCGGCGCGCTCAGTTTCAACGTATCGTCGTTGGCGCCCGGGATGGGGTCGAAGCCGTTGTACCACGTGAAATTGGTGGTATAGGGCTGCATGGCGATCAGATAAGCCGGCTGGTTGGCGCAAATGATCATCTCGCCATTCGGGCCGATGTCGAAAAAGCCGTCGGAGAGGACGGTGACCGGCAGGAAGGCCAGTCCGTCCACCAGCACTTCGGGGCCCTGTTCGGTACAGCCGTTCAGCGTGGCTTCGACCGACACGTAAAACGGCACGTCGTCGGCGTTCACTTCGAGGGTCGGGCCGGTGGCGCCTGGAATAGGCTGGCTTGTGCCTCCTGAGAAGGGGCGGCTGTACCATTGATAAGCGTCGTATGCCTGGGTGCCGAGGGTTTCGCTGCTCAGGGGGCACAATATGGTGTTGCCGGTGACTGTGGGAGTGAAGCTGCATTGTGCGGCGGCCTGGCCGCGCAGGAATAAAGCAAGGGCGAAGAACACGATTGGTTTCATAGAAAATAACGTAGTTGTTGTGTGAATTCGGCCGTACAGACAGGGACTCGCTGCTCTTGGGTTGCTCAAAAATGTTCTTTAAAAGTTTTTTAACAAAAGCAATTTTATCCTGCTGTAACGTCGGGGGTGGGGCCGCTGTCTGAGAAGCCATACAACTTCTTTCACCCGAAAAGACGTGCTGAATGAAACGCATTATCGAATTGCCTTCGGGCAAACTGGAATACTCGGACGAAGGCCAGGGCACGGTGCTCCTCTTCCTCCACGGCGGGCACTCCAATGCCAAAGACCAGCTCTGGCACAAGGGCTTTGACCCGTCGAAATACCGCCTGATCACACCTTCACGACCCGGCTACGGCCATACGCCACTGTCGGTCAATACCACGGCAGCAGATGCCGCGCGATTGGTTACCGAATTGCTGGACGCCCTGAAAATCAACACTGTAGTCGTCGTCGGTATTTCTGCGGGCGGATACACGGCGCTTGAACTGGCGGCCCGCCACCCTCGCCGCGTGGACAAACTGCTGCTGATCTCCGCCTTGACGACCAACTGGCTCGGTCCAGCCGATCCGAAATACCGGAAGGCGCGGCGGATGTTTCGGCCCGGTGTGGAAAAACTGACCTGGGCGGCCCTGCGCGGCGCCCTCAACGTGGCTCCGCGCGCGGTGGCCGAGCGGATGTTCGGTGAGTTTTCGACGGTAATCCCGAGTGAGATCGAGCCCTCCGAAGTGCTTGAATTGCGCGATATGCTGCTCCGGCAATCATCTGGCGCGGGTTTCCTGAACGACCTGTCTCAACGCCCCCCCGAACCGCAGAGCCTCGGCCGGATCGCTTGCCCGGTGCTCATTCAGCACAGTTTGAACGACGCCGTGGCTCCTGTGGAACACGCCGAATACGCACTGGCCCAGATCCCGCAGGCCATCCTGAAACACTACGACAACCTGTGGGGCCACCTGCTGTGGCTTGGCGCGGAATCTGCGGCGCCCATCGCCGATGCCCGGGCTTTTATCGCCGGGAAAAGCGAGAGTGCGCGGCCACGGCCCAGCGAACGGCTGCTGGCCTTCTGAACCGAACTTCCTTTACCTGGTCCGGAGGATTTCTGACGGCGCCGCGAGGCTGCCGACCGGGCCGCTTCATTCCTGTAAAATATTAAAAACCAATTTATTAACCGTTATAAATTCTTCCAAACATGAAACACAATCTGTCAAAAATCGGCCTGGCCGCCATGGCCCTTTTGTTCCTCGCCACGTTCAGCCTGAGCAGCTGCAAAAAGGATAAGGACAACGACACCCCGACACCCACCCAGGCCATCGTCGGCGACTGGGAGATCAAATCCTTCACCATCGACGGTGTGGAGATCAAAGGCACCATCGTGCTGTCGTCCAAGATCGAATTCGAAGCCTATACGGGCGCCAACGGCGACTTCGAATGGACGATCGTGTACACCGACGGCAGCAGCGAGGTGGCTACTGGCGATTACACGGTAGACGAGGCCGACCGCGAAGTGAAACTCGAAAACGACAACGGCGAGACCATCAAATTCGATTACGATATCGACGGCAATGACCTGGAACTCTCGGGCATCCTCGACGGCGAGCGCTATGTGCTCGAAGCCGAACGCGATTGATGCATCATTTTTCACAGACCAGGAGCCGTTCCGAACATTCGGGGCGGCTCTTTTTTTTGCGCAGCGCGCAAATCGATACCTTTGGTGAACATTCTTCTGCCCACTGCCATGACGATGATTTTTAATGTTCTGTACACGGTTCACCTTTTTGTCACGGCTCTTCTTGGCCTGAGTCTCGTTTCCATCATAGTCCAATCGGTGAAAAACTCCATGCCATTGAAAATGAACGAGTTTTGGCCCAATGTCCTTTTCCTCCTGTTTTTTGCAGCCACTTCGTTCGCGGTGTATGCCTTGAAAAACCAGGGCCGGCAACCCCTGGCCACCACGATTTTGGGTGTGATCTGGCTGCTGGTTCTGGTGGCCATCATTTATGCGATCAGCAAGGCCAGGTGGAATTAGAACGTTTCTGAAAAATACCCGAGGTCTGCTCCTCACGACCTGAAGCAGATTTTCAGACACACCCTAATTCATTCAGCATTATGGCAGATCTGCTTTATCCCAACCATTGGAAAGTGAAGGACGCTCTGCAGGCGTATTTCTCGAAATACCATTTTGAAAACGGCGGTTATCATTTGAAGTGGTTCAAGATCAAACTCGGACCGGTTTTTATTCCCCTTCCCAACACCAAAGGGCGTATCGAGGCGGTCAAAATTCACGACATCCACCACCTGCTCACCGAATACCCGGCCACCCTCAAAGGCGAGGCGGAGATCGGAGCCTGGGAAATCGCATCGGGCTGTGGCCCGTATGTGGCTGCCTGGGTGCTGAATTTTGGGTCGTTTTTCTACGGCATGATTTGTTATCCCAGGGCGGTGCACAGGGCTTTTATGCACGGCCGGAGCATGTCGACGAATCTGTATCACGGCGTGGAATACGATGAACAATTACTCCGGAAGGAGGTCGGAGAAGTGCGTCGGTTTGTGGGATTTGACTTTCCCAGGGTAATCGACTGGCGCGATTTAATCCTGTTTCAAGGCTACTGCTTTTTGGTGGCCGTGGCTGCAATCCTGTTTTTTTACTTTTTTTTGTACTGTCTGCCCCGTGTCCTGTTCTGGGCTTAATCCTGGAATCGTTCAATTTTGCCCTACTCATTCACAGCCTTGTCCTTCGTCCTATGTTGCAAGATTCACTCATCGAAATTCTCACCCGCGACCTCGAAAAACTCAAGGAAGAAATCAGTCTTTACCGCGATGAAAATGCCCTGTGGGTTACCCGCGGCGAAATCGCCAATTCGGCTGGGAACCTCTGCCTGCACCTCATCGGTAACCTCAAACACTTTATCGGCGCCACGCTGGGGCATTCAGGCTATGTGCGCACCCGCGACCTGGAATTTTCGCAGAAAAACGTACCGCGCAGCGAACTCCTCATGGCGCTCGACAGCACCATCGACGTGGTCCAATCGAGCCTGAGCCGACTGTCGGAGAGCGACTTTTGGGCCGATTTTCCGTTGGAAAAACACGGCCGGGTGGTCTCGACCGACTATATGCTCCTGCACCTGCTCTCCCATCTGAACTATCACCTGGGCCAGGTGAATTATCACCGGCGGCTGCTGGATGCGGAGGATTTTTGATTTTCTTTTGAGATAAGATACTCGATATCTAAAATCTAATTTCAGGTATCGAGTATCTTATCTAAAAAAAATGGTCCTTCTCAACAGATTGAAAAGGACCATTTTTGAAAAAAACTTTCCCCAACCATTTGCAGGTTTTCCAAAAGCCCGTACTTTTGCCGAACGAACGTTCGGTATAATGCCTGTACAAAAAATTGACAAATCGGATTTGCTGCACCGTTGCTGGGAGGTTTTTCACCAGCACGGCTACTACGGCACCTCCATCAGCATGCTGGCTGAGGCCACGGGCCTGGGCAAATCGGGCCTGATGCACCACCACCTTTCCAAGGAAGGGTTGATGCACGCAGTTATGGTTTTTGCCCAAAATTCTTTCCGCGAGTACGTCCTGTCGGTTGCCGGCGAAGACCTGCCGCCCGAGCAACGCCTTGAGAAACTTCTGCGGCGCCAGAACCGCCTCGCCAAACACGAGCGCCGGGGCTGTTTTTTTGCTAATACAGCCCTGGAAACCGGTCGGGAGGGCCTGTTCAACCGCTATGTCGAAGAGGCTTTTGACGAATGGCAAACAGCCGTGGCGAGTATCCTCGCAGCCGTGATGCCGCCGGAAAAGGCCCGCGACGCGGCCTACCGCCTTTTACTCGAATACGAAGGTGCGGTAACACTCTACAAACTGACCGGCAACGAACAACATCTCGAACAAATGGTGGCCCGTGCCGTGGCCCTTTTCCCTGTCTCTACCACATGATCCGTCTTCAGAATTTGCTGATCAAATCGGCCGGTTTCGGCTTGAACCTCCTGTCGCTTTTTGCTCCGGAATACGCCGCACAAAAAGCGCTGACCCTGTTTGCCACCCCACCCAAACCCCGTGTGCGCGCCAAAGAGCAGGCTTTTCTGGGCACTGCGCGCCAACTGCGCCGGCAGTCGGCAGGCCGCGAGATCGTCGAATACCACTGGGGCGAAGGCGCCGGAAGGCCCCTCATCGTGCTCACGTATGGTTGGGGCTACAACGCCGGCCGCTGGCGCCATTTTGTACCAGGCCTCCTCGATGCCGGCTTCCGGGTGATCGCCTACGACCCGCCTGGACACGGCCTGGCACCAACCGGGCAACTTACCATGCCGCTCAATGCAGCCATCCTGACCGATCTGATCCACACCTATGGTCCAGCCGAAGCTATTCTTGGCCATTCTTTCGGCGGCACCAGCAGCGTGTATGCCGTGGAGGGCCTGCCGCGGCACCTATGGCCCCAGCGGATGGCGGTCATGGCTTCGTTCAGCTACGTGCCGCACGTGTTTAGCGATTATCGCCGCATGCTGGGCCTGTGGCCTACCTTGTACTGGCGTCTGGTGCGGCGTTCGGAGCGGGTCATCGGCGCGCCGCTGGACGCTTTCGACCTGGCGAGGATTTCCGGCGGCCTGGGCGAGGTGGATGCTTTGCTGGTGCACGATCCGGCCGACCGGGTCACGCGTTTTGCCGAGACACGGCGCTACCACGCTTATTGGCCGGGCAGCCTGTTGCTGCGGGCCAGAGGAGCTGGTCACCACCTCGGTCATCCGGAAATCACGGCTGCCGTGCTCGAATTTGTCACCCGCGGCAAAGCCCCCGCAGCTGCCGAGCGGCAGGATGAACCGCTGGCGGCGGGGCACGAACTGGTGCGGTATTTTGCGGGGATGTGAGTGATGGGTTTTGCTATTTTTGCCTCGATGTGGCGTTTCTGAGCCATAATGCCATGTATGCCTTCTCGATCACCTATCAACCAAACGGATAAACACCCACCTCTTCTGGTAGCTATTCTAGCACATGAAGATGATTTCAGGGTGAGCCATCGGCTGCTCAACCATCTTAACGGGCTGGTCCGTCAGGGCGCTATCCGACTTTGGAGTGACGAATCGATCCTCCCAGGAGACAATCCTGGTGTAGCGTTGGATAGGGTTTTCTCTTCCGCTCAAATTATTTTGTTTCTTGTCAGCTCATCATCCATGGGAGTAAACGGCCTTTGGTGCGACGACTTCCAGAAGAACGCAGAAGTGGCTGCAGGAAATGGGAAACAGAGGTTTATCCCTGTTCTTGTTAAACCCTATGCCTTGCAGGAGAGCGGCTTGGAGCGATTTAAGATTTTACCGCGAAACAAACGTCCCATATCTCAATGGCAGGATGAAGATGAACCTTGCAGGGAAATAGCCCAGGCAATTGATGTGCTGATAAAGGAGATTCGACGCCCAAAGACCAGCGGGCGGCCTCGTTCTATAAAAAGTTCGGGGAAACCGTCAGACAATCCGAGCTTCACTCATAAGCATATTGAAACCAGGCGCCAGGAACCAATTGAAAGGAAAACTTTACAGTACCTGAAATCGGATTTATTAGCCAAGGCTGATTATTTGATGCAAAACAGGTCGATGCTGACCATGTCGGACCTAATCGTGGTGAAAAGAGAATTGGCCCTGATTCGATCGGAGGCACAAAGAATAATCTTTGGCTATGGACTAGGATTGTTTGATTCAGC
>JBGAJY010000150.1:0-14236 GCA_044224705.1 Saprospiraceae bacterium | reverse complement strand
AAAAAATGATTCGGTAGGCAGGGGTACAATTCGTTTCCGGGACAAAAGTCCGGCCGGGCCCTTTGCCCCTTCACCCCGCAAAGCGTGATTTTGCCAAAGTCACGGAGCCGACGGGAGGGCGGGAGGAGAGCAGCGACGGCTACCCGGCAATGGGGGAACGCATCTACCGGAAAACCGTGATTTTGGGGCACAAACTGTCTTTGGAGGACAAAAAGCACGCTTTTTCAACACCAGGGGCCGTTACTTTGAGCATACGTTATCATGTTCAAACGCAGCCTCTTCACCGTATTTTTTCTGCTGCCTGCAGCCCTCGGCCTCCGAGCCGACCCGCCGGCCCTTGTCCTGAACGATGCGTCGAACGCCTCTGCGGAGCGCTGGCATATCATCAGCGAGGAGATCAGCATTTTCGAAGATCCGACCAATGTCCGCACCCTGGCGGAGGTGCTGGCCTTGCCCGACACGGCATTCGTGCCCCTTCAGCACGAGTGTTGCAACTTCGGCTACGAGCGCCACAGCCTGTGGGTGCGGTTCAGGGTGGAAAACGCGGACCACGCCACCGACCGGTTTTTTATCGAAGTCGTCAATCCCTTCGTAACCCGCCTGATGTTTTTTCAGGTCGATCAGCAAGGCGCGCTGTTGCGCAGCGACACCACGGGCACGGCATTCCCGTTCTGGAAAAGGCCCGTTTCGAACCGCAATTTTATCTTTCCCGCCACGGTGAAGCGGGGTGATTCGTCCTGGTTTTATTTTTCGATAGCACCCGATTATCCGCTCCACCTGCGCATTCTATTCTGGGACGCCGAGGAGCGGCAAGGCCATCAGCAGCACATCGAAGACATTCTGCTGACCGCTTTTTTTGTGTTTTCGCTGTTGTTTTTGGTGCTGTCGGGCATCCTGATCACGGTGGCGCGACAATACTATCTGTGGTGGTATTTCCTGTACGTGCTGGTGACCACCATATTTATCCCGGCGCACCTGGGGCTTGGGTTCCGGTACGTGTGGCCGGAAATACCGTATCTGCAGTTCGTGGTGCCGGCGGCTCTGAACAGCCTGCGACTGGGTGCGGGTCTGCAGTTTTTCCGGCTCTATTTTTATTTACCCGCCCGCTCGCCACGGTTCAATCAGTTTTTGCGGGTGTCCATCGGTATTTTTCTGTTGATGGCTTTTTTAATGATCATCCACACGTGGTTTCCGCGTCAGTTTATCGGTTGGGTGCTGAATACTTTTTTCGGCTACATGATTTTGCTCAGCCTGGCGGTGCTGGCCTGGGTACTGCGCGAGATTTTTTATAAAAGACGCAAACGAACGGTCTGGCTGATCATCATTGTGGGTCTGCATTTTGTGGGCGTGGCCACCACTTCCTTGCAATATCTGGGCTACGGCGCCATCGACCTGGCGGCTCAATTGTTGCCCTGGGGAGACCGGACGAGCACTTTCTTTGTCCAGACCACCCTGATGGCCGGCTTTTTTGTGGAAATGCTGGTCGTGTTTTATTTCGCTACGCGCCGTTACATCCGGCTGGTGGAGGAAACGCAGCGCAGCCAGTCGCGCCTCGCCAAAGCCAAGGAAAAAGGCCTCAACGCCCTCATCCTCGGCGTGGAAAACGAACGCCGACGCATCGCCCGCGACCTGCACGACGGCGCCTGCGTCAACCTCGCCGCCATCAAAATGAAGGTGGATACGCTGCGGGAAAAACCCGGCAACCCGCAATTGCAGGCCCAGTTGGCCGAGCTCTCCGAAGACCTCGAACAGACCTACCGCGAGCTGCGCGGCATCTCGCACGACCTGATGTCGAAAGCGCTGGAAAAAACCGATCTGTTCACGGCTTTGGAAGACCTCGGCGCAAGAGTCCGGCAGGCTCAACCCGGGCTCGATGTGGATTTGTACGCCAATTTCGACCTTCTCGCCATCGGCAACCTGGCCAAAATTCACCTCTACCGCATCGCGCAGGAATTGCTGGCCAACGTGCTCAAACATGCACAGGCCAACCACGTGAACCTCCAGTTTTTACAGGACGATGGAAAACTATTGCTCACTCTCGAAGACGACGGCCGGGGTTTTGAACCCGACAAAACGAACGGCGAAGGGATCGGCCTGACCAACATCCGTACCCGCGTGGCCGTGCTTCGTGGGATCATGCGCATCGAATCAGCACCCGGACGGGGCACGTTCGTGTACATCGAAATTCCGGAAACAGCAGTGGTAAATACTGATTAGGTTTTTTTGACCACATAAGGACACATGAAGGGCACCCCATCCCTTTTCCTTTATGTGCCCTTCATGTGTCCTTATGTGGTCAAAAACATGTGCCCTTATGTGGTTAAAAAACAAGCTACTCCTCCCACAACCCGTGTTTTTTCAAATACTCCCCCACTTCGTAGCGGCTGGTAGCGCCAAACTTGGAGCGGATATTTTTGATGTGGCTTTCCACCGTGTCCTCGCTGATAAACAGGGCGGCGGCGATATCGCGGATCTGTTGGCCGCGGGCGTAGGGCAGGGCCACCTGCAATTCGCGGGGGGTAAGGCCGGGGCCGCTTTTGGGCTGTTTTTTTGTCAAAAAAGCGATCACTTCGCCAAGGGCCGGCTGGTCCAGAAAAAATTCCTTCCGCGCCACGGTGCGGATAGCCTGCAACAATTCCCGTTTGCTGATCTCCTTGGAGGCGTAGCCCAATGCGCCTTTTTGCAGGGTCTCACGGATGACAGTCAGCTCGCAGCTCACGCTCAGCATCAGCACGCCGATGCCGGGAAATTGCGTCGTCATGATCTGTGTGATGTCGCCGCCGTCGAGCGCCGGGCCCTTGAAGGAATAGTCCATCAGGACCACCTCGGGCGGTTGGGTGCGGGCTTTTTCCAGCGCTTCTTCGCCGCTGCGCGCCGTCCAGATCACTTCCACCTCCTCGCGGGCATTGGTCAGCAGTGCGCCGAGGCTTTCGATAAAAAGTTCCTGGTCGTCGACCAGGGCGATACGGACAGGGGAGAGGGTTTCAGACATGGTTTGGGCTTGGATAATTGAGCAAATATAATTTTTCGGCCGGGAAACGTCTGTGTGCGACGGGAAAAGCGTTGCGGCAGCGCATACCTTTGCCGGTAGAAGGATTTGATTGACGATTGACGATTACTGCGAATCAAGAGTTAAAAGGTCGTTGCATTTCCCTCGGTACAAGCCCCACCCTGGCCCCTCCCCCTCCGGGGAGGGGCGTGCCCCTGCTGAGAGCAAACTCCCCTCTCCGGGGAGGGGCGTGCCCCTGCTAAGAGCAAACTTCCCTCCCCGGAGGGGGAGGGGCCGGGGGTGGGGCCTGCCTGGCGGGTGCGGATTTGCTGGTTCAACTCTTGATTCGCAGTAATCGTCAATCGTCAGTCAAATCCCACGAACCCACCTCCCGCACAACTGTGAATCTTACCGCTCTTTCCATCCGCCGCCCCTCGCTCATCATCGTGATTTTCGCGGTGCTGACTTTCCTAGGCATCGGGAGTTATTACCGGTTGCCGATCGAACTGGTACCAAAATTCAGTCCGCCCGTGGTGACCATCATCACCATCTACCCAGGCGCTTCGCCGAGCGAGGTGGAAAACGCGGTGAGCAAGCCCATCGAGGACGCCATCTCGGCGCTCGAAGGCATCGAACAGGTACAGGCCACCTCGAATGAAAGCGCTTCTTTCGTGGCTGTCGAAATGAAACAGGACGTCGACATCGACGCGGCGGTGCTGGAAATGCAGCGAAAAATCGGACAGATCCAGTCCGGTTTCCCCAAAGAAGTGCGCACCCCGGTGATCAACAAATTTGCCCTCGACGAACTGCCCATTCTGCGGGTGGGCGTCGCTGCAAATACCACGGGCACAGCCTTTTACGACCTGATCAAAAACCGCGTCGCCACCGACATTGCACAAGTAAAAGGCGTGGCGCAGGTCAATATCCTCGGCGGTGAAGCGCGCGAAATCCGGATCAATATCAGCAGCGAACGCCTCGAACAATACGGCCTTTCCCTGCTTCAGATCGCCCAGGCCGTGCAGACGGCCAACCTCGACTTCCCGACCGGCAAAGTGAGCGACGAGTCGGGCCAGCTGCGCATTCGTCTGGCCGGCAAATTCATGTCGCTCGACGAAATCCGCAACCTCGTCGTGGGTAAAAGCCGGTTCGGCTCCTCGGTTTTTCTCAAAGACATCGCCGAGGTGCAGGACGGCGCGATGGACCCCGAAGTGATCTGCCGTACCGGCGGCCAGCCCGCCGTGGGCCTCACCATCCGCAAACAGGGCGACGCCAATGCGGTGGAGATGGCCAAACAGGTACAGCTGAAACTGAAGGAGCTGGAAAAAAAATACGAGAGCGACGGCCTGAAATTCCAGGTGGTGGCCAACAGCAGCAAATTCACCGAACTGGCTACCGACGCCGTGGTGCACGACCTGGCCATCGCCGTGCTGCTCGTGGCGCTGGTCATGTTGCTGTTTCTGCACAGTCTGCGCAATGCCACCATCGTGCTCGTGTCCATTCCAATGTCGATCGTGAGCACTTTCATCATGATGAAAGTGTTCGGGTATTCGCTCAACCTGATGTCGCTGCTCGGCCTCTCGCTGGCGATAGGCATCCTGGTCGACGACGCCATCGTGGTGATCGAAAACATTTACCGCCACCTCGAAATGGGTAAAAACCGCGTGCAGGCGAGCTACGACGGGCGCGTGGAAATCGGCTTTACCGCCATCAGCATTACGTTGGTGGACGTGGTGGTGTTCCTTCCGATCGTGTTTACGGTAGGGATGGTGCCCAATCTGTTGCGGCAGTTTTGCATGACTGTCCTTACCTCGACGCTGATGTCGCTTTTTGTGTCGTTCACGCTGGTGCCCTGGCTGACTTCCCGTTTTGGGAAAGTGCACCGTTTTGCGGGTAAAAACCTGGCAGGGAAGGTTGTGTTGCGTTTTGAAAAATTCATCGACTGGCTCACCGACGGCTTCGTGGCGGCCCTGGCCTGGGCTTTGAACAGCTGGTCGTCGCGCCTGGCCACCGTGCTCCTCGCGGTCGTGTTGTTCGGAGCGTCCTTTCTCCTTGTTACCGAAGGTTTTATCGGAAATGCCTTTTTCGACCCCGGCGAGCGCGGCGAGTTTTTGATGGAAATCGAGCTGCCCAAAGACGCTTCACTCAGCCAGACCGACGCCGTCACCAAGCGGGTGGAAACCTGGATGCGCCAGCAACCGGAGGTGGTCAACACTTTTACCACGATCGGGACCAACAACAAGTCTTTTGGCCTCAATTCGCCGTACGTGGCCGAGGTACTCGTTTTTCTGACGCCGTATCTCAAACCGCGCAAGGAAGACACGCCCGTTTTTTCGCGGCGGGCAAAGGTGACGCTGGAAGAACTCATCCCCGGCGCCAAGTTCAAATCCTCTCCGATCGATATCCTGGGCCTCTCGTTTTCACCCATCGAAATCATCCTCAACGGACCTCATCTCGACAGCCTCCTGGTGCTCAGCGAACGGGTGAAAAACGAAATGGCGCAGGTGCCCGGTTGTGTCGAAGTCGGCGCCTCCGTGGAAGGCGGCAACCCCGAAATCAAGGTCAATGTGGATCGCCGGCGCATGGCCGACTTAGGCCTCACGATGGCCCAAACCGGCCTCACTCTCCAGACGGCATTCAGCGGCAATACCGACGCCCGTTTCCGCGACGGCGACTACGAATACCCGATCCGCATCGGGCTGGACGCTTTCGACCGGCGCAGCCCCGAGGATATCCGCAATCTTTCGTTTGTCAATCCGCTGGGCAACACGCTGTATCTCAGGCAATTCGCCGAAGTCACCGAAGGCAGCGCGCCCACCCGCCTCGAGCGCCGCGACCGGCAGCCGTCTATCATGCTCACCGCCCAGGTAATCGGACGGCCCAACGGCTCGGTGACCCGCGACATCAAAAAACGCCTCGACGTAATGTCGCTCCCGCCCGGCGCTTCCATCAAATACGGCGGCGACCTCAAGCGGCAGGAGCAGGGCATCGGCACACTGGGCTTCGCCCTCTGGGCCTCCCTGATCCTCGTCTACCTCATCATGGTGGCCCTGTACGACAACTGGGTGTACCCCTTCGTGGTACTGCTCTCCATCCCGCTTTCCATGATCGGCGCCTTCCTGGCCCTGGCCCTGGCGCGCGAAAACCTGACGGTGTTCACCGGCCTGGGTTTGCTCATGCTGGTCGGGCTGGTCGGGAAAAACGCCATCCTGGTCGTCGACTTTGCCAATCAGCTGCGAGAGGAGGGCCAGGCCGTGAAGGAAGCCCTGCTGAACGCCACCAAACTGCGGTTCCGGCCTGTGCTGATGACCAATATCGCCATGGTGATCGGTCTGTTGCCCATCGCTCTGGCCGACGGCGCGGGCGCCGACTGGAAAAACGGCCTGGCCTGGGCGATCATCGGCGGGCTCAATTCATCCATGTTCCTCTCGCTGATCGTGGTGCCCGTGGTGTACTACGGGTTCGACTGGGCTTTGGAAAAACTGGGACTGAATAAGAAGAATGAGATCGAGCTGGTAGAATGAGTTTTTAACACGGAGAGATTCTTTAAGGATGACAACTCTTCGTTTCCGTGTAAATTGACCAGCGCTCTGCAAATTCAAAATTTTCAATCTGCAAATTCAAAATATTTTATCTGCAAATTCAAAGTTTTGTTTATTTTGCAGGTAAAAACTGCATAAAATGAGTTTTGTAGCGCGTCAGATTGAACAGGCGATTCGGGGAATCATGCCGCAATATCCCATCATTGCTGTTACCGGGCCGCGACAATCGGGGAAAACGACCCTGCTTCAAAGCATGTTCCCCGACTATCAGTATGTCTCCCTTGAAAACAGTGACATGCAGCGCTTTGCAATAGACGACCCTGTTGGTTTTTTGAAAAAATTTCCCACGCAGGTCATTTTTGATGAGGTACAGCGCACACCTGGGCTTTTCTCCTACCTGCAAACCACGGTGGACGCCAGCGGCCAAATGGGACAATTTGTCCTTTCCGGATCACAGAATTTTCAACTCCTGGAACGTATCACCCAGACGCTGGCCGGGCGAGTGGCATTGTTCAAACTCCTGCCCTTCGATACACAGGAACTCAAAACCGCAGGTCTTTTACCAGCCGACTGGCAAAGCCTTGTGGTCAAGGGCTGTTATCCGGCGATTTATGACAGAGGGATCGCACCGGCGGTTTTTTACGCCAATTACATCCAGACTTACGTGGAACGTGATGTCGCCACCCTGCTGCGGGTGCAGGACTTGCGCCAGTTCCGCAATTTTATCAGCCTTTGTGCGGCGCGAACGGGGCAACTGCTCAACCTGTCCAACCTCGCCAACGAATGCGGCATTTCTCAGCCCACCGCCAAAGCCTGGTTATCCATTCTGGAGAGCAGTTACATCGTCTTTCTGCTCCAGCCTTATTATGAGAATTTCAGCAAGCGCATCGTAAAAACCCCAAAACTATACTTTTACGATACCGGTCTCGCCGCTTTTCTCCTTGGTATTCGAAGCACCGAAGACATCGATCTAACGCTCGGGGGCGCTTTGTTTGAAAATCTGGTTGTTGCCGAATATTTCAAACTCAACTACCATCGGTACACCTTGCATGATTACTGGTTCTGGCGCGACGCCACCGGCCATGAAGTGGACTTGCTCAGCAAACAGGGGCGAGCATTCTCTATTACAGAGATTAAATCCACGCAAACCATTCTTCCACAACACTTTAAAGGGCTGGACGATTTCAGCATTATGGCCGGCGATATGGTGACACAACGCACATTAGTGTATGGGGGTCGGGATAATCAGAGCAGAAGCCGCTACGAGGTGAGGGGATGGGATGATTTGTGAGATTGGAGATTACGTTGGCTAAGATATCCGCCGTAGCCTTCAAAACAGTTAGGGTTAAGATTGCCATGGCAATCTTAACCCTAACTGCTTATCAAAATCAAATCCGGTCACTCCACCACAACCTTTCCTCCCACCACCCCCACGCCTTTCTCGGTCACGCGGAAGAAATACACCCCGGGTTCCAGGCCCTGCCGTTCGATCACGGCGCGGTTGCCCTGCACCGGCAAGCTGCGCAGCAGGCGTCCCCGGACATCGTACAGCGTCAGTAAACCTTGTTGAAGGGTTTTTCCCTGTACTTCAAGGACGGATTGGTCGCTGAACGGATTAGGCGTCAGACGCACTTGTACGCCGGGCGCAAATGGCGTCTGGCTTTCGAGCAGCACGTCGAACAGGCCGATGATGTGGAAGGCGGTGTTCGTGATCACCGGTACGTTTTCATCAAAATAAATGGCTGCCGTGTTCTCGATGAGTGTGCCGAGCGGCAGGTCGGGTTGCTGGGCGATTCGGAAGCTCACGAAGCCGTGAGAAGCCGCTTCGTTGGCATTGCTGTCGGGCAGCACGATGGGGTCGAATACGAATTGCAGGATGCCGCCCGGGTAGATGTCCAGACGATAAGGGTGGCTGGAAGCCCCCGATTCCAGAGTATTGAAGTCGAGCTCCGCCGGCAGTGTGTCCACTACTACGACCCGGTACGCGGCATCGTTGCCGGTATTCTGGAAGCGGATTTTGTATTCGATGGCGCCATTGGCCTCGATGATGTGGGTTACATCGTAGCCCGTGGGCACGGCGGTTTTGTCGTTCGGGTCGTAAGAGCCGGTGACCCCAACGCATTCCTGGTCGAAGAACACCGCGTTGTCGTTCTGCGGGAAAGCGTTGATCAGTCCGGGAGTCAGTCCGCCGCAACCTTCGATAGCCGCCGAGACCAGACCCGGCACGGGGTGATCGGGCACTTGTTCCGCTTCGATGCGCCAGGTAGAGCCATTGGCCGGCACCTTGATGGTGATCGAATCGCCAGCAGCCAGCTGGAAAGGATCCTCCCTGTACATGATAAAGTCCTCGATCACGATAAAATTGAGCGGAGCGTCCATGTCCTGCGATCCTTTGTTCCACACGGCCAGACTGACCGAATCCCCGTCGCAGTTGGCCGTGGCATCCACAACCGGCCCAGTCCAGCTGCCGTCGCACGGCATGTTCGGACCAACGGTAAGGCTGCTGCACAGCGTTTGCCCGATCTGAGCATCACAGCTGATGAATACGGTCATGGAAATGTTCCCGCAGGAAAAAGGCAACACGTTGCCCAACTGGAAAGTGTAGGTGTTGTTTGGCTCCGCCGTATAGGGCATCGAGGCGGATTGCAGGGTCATCAGTGGGTCAAGTTGTACCGTGGCATAGGCGTTGTAAGCCGTATCCACCCCGATATTGCAGTATTGCACCGAAAAAAAGTTCTGCTGACAACGGCGGGAGTTTAGGGCGCTCAGGCTGCCTTGCATCAGCGGGCAATCGGCCAGATTGCGCACGCCGATATCGAAAGTAAAGGACGTTGCAGCCGAGGCAAACGGAATGGACAGTGCAGAGGGGCACACCGTACTGAATCCGGCCGGCTGAAGCAGGTGGATGCTGACGGCGGAATCCTGTACGCTGAGCTCGATCGACAGTGAATACGTGCCGTCAGGAGCGGGAGAAACCGTTTGTGAGATGCCCGAAGGCAGCTTGGTGGCCACGATGCTGAACTGATTCAGGCCCGGTTCGCCGGCATCCGGGACGCAGTTGGGGATGTTGTCCAGAAAGACCTTGCCCGATACGTTTACCGTAAAAGTGGTTTGAAAAATGATCGGCTGGGTGCAAATGCTTCCAGTCTGGGAACTGGGATCCCAAACCCAATGGCGTAAAAAATAGCTTTGCCCGGCCGTGCCCGGTATGAACACGACTGCATAAACGGAATCCTGGTAATCGCAATCGGTCTGATTAAATGAAGCATTGCCGTATGGATCGAACACGCTCCAGTCTCCCGCCTCGAAAGCGGGCAGCAGGTTGTTGTAGCCCTCATCGAACGTGACCGTGACGGCCGGCGGACAACTGCTCACGCAGCTCATACAGGCATTCGTCGGGTCGGTGACCAATACGGTGTGGGAACAGCTGGCCGAGTTGCCGGACTCGTCCGTAGCCGTGAGTCCAATGGTCTGGACGCCCACATCGTTGCAATCAAAAGACAGGACGCTTTGGTTACCCGCGAAGCTGAGCGTCACATCGGCAGGCGCCGAACAGGCGTCGTCCACCAGAACCGACAAGTCGCCCGGACTGATGGTGGCCGCGCCGGCGGCATCCAGGGATACGGTGGACAAGCCGGTGCATCCCAGCACCGGCGGCAGTTTGTCCTCGGCTTTCACATTCCCCCAGCAGGAGTTGCCGGAAGGCAAGTGTTTTACCCGAACCTGGTAGGTTAGGCCAATATCGGCAGGCCCCAGGATGCCCGGCACCCAGGGACCGTTGCCGAAGGGCGCGGTTTTGTCCAGTTCCACGATGCAGTTGGGCCAGTTGATGCCTTCGAGGACCTCTTCCGGGAGTATGACGTGGCTGCAGTTTTCGTCGAGCGATATGAAGACCAGGTCATTACAAACGAGCGATTGCCCGTTCGCTTTCCCGGCGATCAGGAGCATGGATATCAGGCTCAGGAATAAATAGATTCTTTTCATGCGGAGAAAATTTTATTGTTCGGTACAAAAGTGAAGGCCGTGGAGTGAGCCGGCAAATACATTTTATTACTTTTGTAGAATAAAAAATTGACGCTTTTTTGTTTAAAGCATTGACAATGTGTGTTTTTATTTTTTTAATTTTTAAAACACACCATTACTGAACGTCCTTCCGGCACCCGAATATCGCGTCCTTGAAATCACAAAAATTGTTGCTCAGCCTGAATCAGCTGTCAAAAGCCGAACAGCGGCGTTTCGATCAGTTTTTGCGCTCTCCGTATTTCAACCAGCGGCAGGATGTGGTGCAGCTCTATACCAGTTTGACGAATAACAAGGAAGAAAGTGAGCCGGAAGCGCTTTATGAGCTGATATTCCCCGGTGCACCGTTTTCGCCGCAGCAGCTCCGGCTCCTGTTGAGCTACCTCCAAAAACTCGTCGACCAGTTTCTTGCCCTCGAACAATGGTACAACACGCCGGGCGCCGAGGAAAGTCATTTGGTGCAGGCCTACCGCCAAAAGGGTCTCGACCGTCATTTTAACGATGCCATGCATTTGGCTCAGCAGGCTCTGGAGCGCCAACCGCTGCGCAACAGCGATTATTACTCCCGCCTGGGCGCCCTGCTGTGGGAAGAGGCTCGCCACGCTTCGGTGCGCCATCCGGAGGACGAACAACACCTCGTGGGGTTGTCCGACAACGCGGACCTGATCTGGCTATCCCAAAAACTGCGCTACCTGTGTCTGCATACTGCCTACCGGGCGCGGTACAACACAACACGGAGCCTGAGCCTGCGCGAGGAGGTCGAAACCGTTTTGAATCGCTATCCTTTTCTGGAGATTCCCGCCATTTCCACCTGGTACTACTGTTTGAAAATGCTGGAAGCGCCTGAGACCGGGCAGTACTTTGCGCAGTTCAAACACCTGTTCCTGACCCAGGGGCGCGTATTCAACCCCGATGAAGTGCGCGATTTGTACCTGTTTGCCATCAACTATTGTATCCGCCGGGTGAACGAAGGGCAGACCAATTTTTTTCACGACATCCTCGATTTTTACAAAGACGGACTGTTAAAAGGTCACCTCTTCGACAATGGTGTGTTGTCACACTTCACCTACCACAACATCGTGGCGGCAGGTCTGCAAACGCGTGAATATGAATGGGTGGAAGACTTCATTCAGCGTTATAGGAATACCCTCGAACGCACCCACCGCGACAGCGCGTACAGCTTCAACCGGGCGCGGCTCGAATTTGCCCGAAAACACTACGACGCAGCCCTGGCGCTCCTGCAACACTCCAACTACCACGAGCCACTGCTCAACATGGCCGCCAAAACCATGGCCCTCAAAATCTACTACGCCCTCGACGAATACGAGGTTCTGCACGCCCACCTGGAAGCTTTTATCAATTACATCCGCCGCAAGCCGGGGCTCGGCTACCACCGCAACAACTACCTCAATCTCGCGCGCTACACGCAAAAACTGATCGGACTGAACTGGAACAACAAAGCAGAAGTGCAGGCGCTTCGGCAAAAAATCGAATCGGAAGCCGTACTGACGGAGCGGGATTGGCTGGTGGATCAGTTTGGAAAATGAGGTGTAAATTAACCACGGAGGCACGGAGAGGTTCTTTCAGAATGACAACTCTATGCCTCCGTGTCTCCGTGGTTAATGACTACACCCTCCCCTCCACAAACCACATCCTGATCTTTCCCTTGTTTTTCGCTTCCAGCTCGCCGCGGTAGGTACAGGCAAAACGCTCTTTCACCAATTGATACGTCGCATCGGAGATATTGACCCGTCCGGTCACACCTTCTTCTTCGAGCCGTGCGGCGGTATTCACCGTATCTCCCCAGATATCGTAGGCGAATTTGTGGCTGCCGACCACGCCGGCCACCACCGGGCCGGTATGGATGCCAACGCGCATGGCAAAAAGCGGCCTGCCGGTTGCTTTGCGCTGGACCATGAGTTCGTGCAGGGCCGCCTGCATATCGAGTGCGGCCTGCACCACGTCGGTCGGGTGTGTATCATTGGGCACAGGCAGGCCTCCGGCGCACATATAGGCGTCGCCGATGGTTTTAATTTTTTCCAGTCCGTATTGGGCCACGATGGCGTCGAAGCGCAGGAAACACTCGTTCAATTCGGAGATAAGGTCTTCCGGACTGAGGTGTTCGGCTATTTTGGTAAAACCTTCAAAATCGGTGAACATGACCGTAACCGATTCATAACGAACGGGTTGGACGGCGTTTCGCCGTTTCAGTTCCTCGGCTGTTTGCGCGGGCAGGATGTTGTACAGCAACCGGTCGGCGCGCTGGCGTTCCTGTTCGATGAGCTCGTTTTTGGCGGCGAGTTCGCGGTTGGCGCGGGCGCGGAGGCGGTTGCGGTTGGAGAGCAGAATGGCCAGGGCAGCCAGGAGCAAGGCGCCGCCGATCAGGGCCCATCTTTGGATGCGGGCGCGGTCCAGCTCGGCTTGCTGGACGGCCAGGTTGCTGCGTTGCTGTTCCACTTCGCGGGCTGCGAGGTTGAGAGAGTCCTTGCGGCGGGAGTCGGTGAACAGGCCTTCGCGTTGTTCAAAAAGCAACAATTGTTCCCTGCCGAGGCGTTCGTACCGGATTTCATCGTAGCGTTTACGGTATTTATAAGCCTGCTGGTAATTGCCCATATCCGCATAGATTTCGGCGAAATCCTTGCAGGCTTTTTGTTCAAACTCCTCATTGTGGAGGGTTTTAGCGATGTTGTAATAGCGGGTGGTAAAATCGAGCGCCAGCTGGTATTGTTTGGTTCGGTAATAGGTGTCGCCAAGGGTGTTGTAGGTCTCCATCAAGCCCTGCTGGTCGCCCAGGCGCTGTCGAATCGTTTCGCTTTCACGGGCATACCGGAAGGCGCGGGTGAATTCGCCGAGGTGTTTGTAGGCGGTACCCAGGTTGTTCAGTACGTCTGCCTGTCCTTGTTCGTCTTCCAGTTCGCGGTACAGGCGCAGGGCTTGTTCATAATAGGCGAGTGCGGCTTTAGAAGAATCGCGCAGGTTTTTTTTATCGCCGAGTTCGTCGAGAGCATTGCCCAGATCGTTAAAGGCAAGGGCCAGTTCGCCCGGGTCGTCGAGGTTTTGGCGGAGCTGCAGCGATTTCCGGTACCAGCGTGCCGCTTCTTCCAGCAGCCCCGTACCCCAGCGCACATGGCCCAGCAGGGTATAGGTTTTGGCCAGTTCATACCCGTTTTCGCTGCGGGTTTCCTGGAGGTACCGGGCTTTGTTGGCTTCTTCAAAGGCGTCGGGGTAATCGCCGAAACGAACATACACCCCGGCGATATTGAGGTGCGCCCGGGCGATCCGGACGGTATCGCGCAGTTGTTCCACTATTTCCAGGTTGCGGCGATGATAAGCCAGGGCCTGGTCGTATTCGCCAAGGTTTTCATGGGCCACGCCGAGGTTGTTGAGGCTCGCTGCGACCAGTTTGGGTTCGCCGAGTTGCTCGCGCAGGGCGAGGGCTTTTTTGTAATTGGCGATGGCGTTGTTCCAGTTGCCTTTGATTTCCTCCACCACCCCCATGCCATTCCAGGCGGCGGCTTCGCCTTTGGGAAAATTCAGTTTTTGCGCCAATGCGATGGCTTCGTTCAGCCGCGCTACGGCCTCTTCGGTTTGTGTTTCATTGATTTCCCAGGCATAGTCGGACAACAAGATGACCCGGTTGGTATCGGACGGGGCCGTGGCGAGCACGCGGAGGAGGGAATCGGCGGTT
>JBGAJY010000149.1:0-14249 GCA_044224705.1 Saprospiraceae bacterium | reverse complement strand
CCCGCGCCGCCAGGCCGAGCCCAGCCTTAACGACTGGCTCTCCGAACACCTGCCGACCTCTACCTCGCTGGGCGTCGTGGTGCGTTACCACGATGCCGCAGGCAACCCGGTGCGGCGCTTCGTGACACAATCCGAGCTCGGGCTGGCGCCGCTCGACCTGCTGTTTACGGTGAATGAAGCGGCTACCCAGGCCGCCACGGAACTCGACGACCTCGTGCTGGCGCACGTGGCGGCCACCGCCACCCTGCGGCCCGACGCGAAAATCGAACTGGCGTTCACGGAAGCCGAACCCGGCAAGATCACCTTGTTCGAAGCCGCTCCGCTGCTCGCCAGTTTGCGCAGCCTGACCCTGCGCTCGCGGCCCCTGGCGGCCACCGACGTCCAGTTGCCCGGCGAAGCCAGCGACAGCAAAGCAGGCGAAATCCGCCTGGAAAAAAGCCGCATCGAAGCCGTCATGACAGCCATGAATACCATGAAAACGGCGGTCTCCAACTTCATCGCCGCCCTGCAACCCGACGCCGACGGCGATATGCTGGACAATCTCGATGCGCACCTGACCCAGTTCGGACTGATCTCCGCCGGAGCGAATTTGTTCGGATTGCCGCACGCAGGCTTCGCCATGAGCTGGCAGAACCGATCGGATATTTACACGGTGCTGCGCGACAAATTGACCAAACTGACCCAGCGGTGGACCCAAAACCTGGCGGATTCCAGGGCGATCACCACGGCCCTTCCGGCGCCGGTGGAAGCCGATGTACCGCAAATTCAGGAAGCCGGCCGGCTGGTGTCGACGGCTCTTTTGCCCGCCGATTTACTGCCTCCGGCGCTGCTGGAAATCATCAACGCTGATCCAAAGCGCTGAAGCCAAGCCAGTAGCGCTGACCAACCTGCTGAACAATCCGCCGAACTGCTGTGATTTTCTGGGCAGTTCGGCAAACACTTCTCCCATCACGTTCGGCCGGTCGGTCAGCATCACTACAGACGATAACCGCCGCAATCGCTGCTGGACCAGTGGCTGACCCGGTGCGATGCGCTCTCGTCGCCGAAGATGCTCGGCGTTGGCGCTTGCCACCACCTGGCTGACCGCCACGATGCCTCAGCCGTTACGGCGCAGCGCGTAGTACACGGGAAACTGGCAAAACCTCAACAGACGATGGTTATTATGGTCGCCGTTCAAAACGACCGTCGCGGCGGGTTGTGAATGGAAAAACGCGCTGGATAATTCGGATAACCTGCTCAATTACGTCCAGACCCGTCCCGACAATCCGCTGCCCTTGCCCGTGGACGAATGGCTGCACGGCACAGCGCGGGTGCGGGAAAAAATGTTCCATTTTGAAAATACCGTGCTGTTGACCGGCGCTTTCGGGCAAACCGAACCCGTTTTGCAGCCCGCGCAATTGCCCGTTCCAGCGTCAGCCGGAGACTGGCTGGCCTCATGTGATCCGGACAATTCGGCCAATACGCTCGAAGTGGAGCGCCTGTTGTACACCGCGCATTATTCCGAAGCCTTCCAGCCTGCCGACTGGCAATGCGGCCTCCTGGTGGACGAATGGACCGAGGTGATCCCGCAAAGAAGAAGTGACCGGCCTGGCCTTTCATTTCGACCGGCCGAACGCCGAACCGCCGCAGGTGTGGCTGCTGGCCATGCCCGCCGAATTTACCGGCGAATGGCGCTGGGACGACCTCGTGGCCTCGCTCAACCAGACCCTCGACGATGCCCGCGCCCGGGCAGTCGAACCCGAGCATTTGGGTCAAAAATTTGCGGCTTTGTTGCCCGCGGTTTTGACGGAGAGTTCCTGGTCGCCGATGACGATTAATGCGAATATCATTGCCCGGGCGGCCAAGGTCGCGCAGGCGTTTATTAATCCGTGATCTACGTTTACGAAACTTTTTAAGTTTCGTAAACGTGGGGTTAACGCGGAGGGAAGTGCTTCAAAAGATTTATTTACAACACATTAGCAAATCCACACCATGCCCATCATAGACGCCGTACAGGCTTCCATCGCTGTTGAAGATATGCGCTTCGCGCTGCTCGAACGCGCCAATCCGACCATCCCGACCTGGGAACGCACGGAAGGCCGCCCGCGCAACGTGACCAATTTTGACCGCTCGCTGCGCGCCGAAGTGCACGACCCCCTCTGGATGCTCTGCCGCCAATGGCAAATGGGCGAGTTCAAGGGCGAAGACGCCGGCTCGCCGGCCTGGCCAAGTTTTATATCGACTCGGTCCAGTTGCACAAATACCGGCCCGACGGCCATGCCGTGCAACCTTTCGACGACAGCGTTCCGCTGGAAACGCAGGTGGAACAACGACCGCTGGTGTTCAAACAGGACCAGCAGATCATCGCGCTGGACATCCGGCTGGCGATGGGTCGTTTTTGGTTAAAACTGCTGACGAAGGAAGGTCTGGGTAATTCCGTTCGCACGGATTTTTTGCAAAAATTCCCCATCCAGCGCCCCGACCCCGATGCCGTGGCCGATGCGGCCGTGTGCGCGCACCGGGAGAGCTGGCAGCAATTTGCGGCCGTGTCGGCACAGCGCGCGCTCGATGGCTACGCTTTGTACGAATGGCTGGTGAGTAAATCTTTCGCGCCCGACTGGACGGAGATCACCAACGGCGCCGCGGCGGGCTTGAACAATGCCATGACGGCTTTCGCAGCCTGGTACAAACGGCAGTTTTTCCAGCCTACCGACCCGGAACAGCACGCCTGGCTCTCGAATCAGCTCGAATACCAGTTTGCCTGCGCGGCGCCGAAGCCCGGCGGTCAGGAAGAGGTTTTGACGGCCAAGGAATACTACCACGGCCACCTCGACTGGTACAATTTCGATTTCGACCGCGGGCAAAAAACGCTCGGCGACCCGGCGCCCACGCCGCCCGAGCCGCAGTCGTTCACCAAAACTTTCTGGCCCACGGGCATTTCCTTCAACGGCATGCCCAACACCCGCTGGTGGGCCTTCGAAGATGGAAAAACCAATTTCGGCGGCATCAAACCCGGCAAAACCGACCTGGCCAAACTGCTGCTCATGGAATTCGGGCTCGTGTACGCCAACGACTGGTTCCTGACGCCCTTCCGGTTGCCGGTGGGCAGTTTGTCGCGCGTCAAAGGCCTGGCGGTGACCAACGTGTTCGGCGAGCGTTTCTGGATCGATGCCGCCGGCAAGGGCCTCGACGACCAGTGGGAAACCTGGCGCATGTACTCGCTCAGCATCGCCGGCGAGGCAGTGTTGCCCGCCGATCTGGCCCTGCTGCTGCCCACTTCGACACCGAAAATCCAGGAAGGCCCGTTGCTGGAAGAAATAGTGCTCCTGCGCGACGAGATGGCCAACATGGTCTGGGCCATCGAAAAAAACATCCCGCTGCCCCACGGCCGGCCCAAACCCGGCTTCGAGGCAGCCACCGAAACGCGGCGCCTGTTCGACCGTCTGGCCGGCATCGTGCCCGCGCCGGAACCCGACTACCGCGCCAAAATCCGCTATTCGGTCATGAACTCCGTGCCCGAAAACTGGATCCCGTTCATCCCCGTGCACGACGAAGGCAGCAACCGCGAGGTGCGCCTGCAACGCGCCGCCATGCTGCGCTTTCTGGCCAGCGAGGACCCGAAATTCAGTCCGCCCCGGCGCATCCGCCCGCGCACTAACCTGATGCGCGAAGGCCTGGAAGCCACGCCGAAAAAACTGCCGTATTTCGTGCACGAAGAAGAAGTGACCCGCGCCGGGGTGCTGGTGAGCCAGACGTTTCAGCGGACGCGCTGGTACGGCGGGAAGGTGTTTACCTGGCTGGGGATACGGAAGACAACGGGAAGAGGAGAGGGGAGCAGCGGGCTGGCGTTCGATCAGATTATTGATGTGCCGGAGAAAAAATAAAACGTCCTGCTCCCCGAATTACGATACCATCTTAGAAGTGGAGGTTCCGGTTTAGCTTTCGAAGCTAACGGGGCCGTGCAATTACAGTCAAGACAGCAATACAAGGGTTGAAAGAAAGGCGACTGCTCAACCAAACAATTTACTTACGTCACCTACCAACAGTTTGCAAACCGAACATTAATGAACGCTGGAATTCAAGCTTATAATGACAAACAAACACCGGTTGATAAAGAAATTTGCAACCTTCTCGCAATAACAATTGACAGTGAATTGACCGAATCGGAAAGCAAAATCTGGCACGCGCATCCGGTCTGGTTTTTGGACGGCAACCCGATTGTCGGTTACAGCAAACAGAAAGCGGGCTGGCGCCTGATGTTCTGGAGCGGGGCGGATTTTGAAGAAGAAAAATTGAACGTAGTCGGCGAAAAATTTAAAGACGCTTCCATTTTCTACACCGCAGCCGATCAAATCGATACCCAGGACCTGAAACGCTGGCTGAAGAAGTCGAAGGAAATCCAGTGGGACTACAAAAACATCGTGAAAAGAAAAGGCCGGCTGGAAAGACTGAAATAAACGGAACGAATAACGCATCATCCAGCTATGAACAATACAAGCAACCACGACGAGCGCATCGCAAAAATGACCTTCGCCTCGGTATATCCGCATTATCTGGCCAAAGTCGAAAAGAAGGGCAGAACGAAAGCAGAGTTGCAGCAAGTGATCGGGTGGCTCACCGGATATGACGAAAAAGCACTGCAAGAAGCCATGGAGAAAAAAATGACTTTTGAGGTGTTTTTTCAACAGGCCCGACTGAACCCCAATGCCCCGCTCATCACGGGCGTGATCTGCGGGTATCGAATAGAAGAAATTGAAAACCCCCTAACGCGACAGGTCAGGTATCTGGACAAGCTGGTGGAGGAGTTGGCGCAAGGGCGTAAAATGGAGAAGATTTTGCGGACTGGATAAATTCTGAAAGCCGTTTCAGGGCAAAGGGCGTTTTTGCGGAAAGAGCGGCATGACAGCCCACTGGCAAACCTTCAAGCCGCAGGACCGCTCATCATTCGGGAGCGCCCCATCCCTTTTCCTGATGTGCCCTCCCTGTATCCTCATGTGATTCAAAAAAACTACGCGGTTCGCAGCAAGGCCCCCAGCCCCCACACATCCTCAAACGAATTATACATCGGTACCGGCGCGAACCGGATCACGTTCGGCTCCCGCCAGTCGGCCACCACGCCGTTTGCGCTGAGAAAATCGAACAAGGCCCGCCCGCGCTCATCGGTCAGGGCGGAAATCTGGCAGCCGCGCTGCGCCGCGTCGCGGGGCGTGATGATGCGAAACAGGTTTTTTTCGCGGTTCACTTCGTCGAGGATAAATTCCAGATAACCCGTGAGTTGCAGGCTTTTGGCGCGCAGGGCCTCCATGCCCGCTTCATCAAAAATATCGAGGCTGGCCTTGTGGGCGGCGAAGGAGAAGATCTGCGCATTGCTCAGTTGCCAGCCCTCGGCCCCGCGCATGGGTTTGAAACCTTTGCGCATTTTGAAACGCTCGGATTCGTCGTGGCCCCACCAGCCGGCGAAGCGGGGCAGGGTGGGATTGTCCGCATGGCGTTCGTGGACGAAAGCGCCGGAGGGCCCGCCGGGGCCTGAATTGAGGTATTTGTAACTGCACCACACGGCGAAGTCGGGACCCCAGTCGTGCAGTTTCAAGGGAAGATTTCCAGCGGTGTGGGCCAGGTCGAAGCCCACGTATGCGCCGGCTGTATGCCCGGCGGCGGCGATTTTTTCCAGGTCGTAAAACTGCCCGGTGTAATAATTCACCCCGGCAAACATCACCAGCGCCGTCTGAGCGCCCTCTTTTTCAATGGTTTGCAGAATGTCTTCCGTGCGGAGACGGTCTTCGCCGGGGCGCGGGGCGATCTCCACAATCGCCGTTTCGGGCTCGAAGCCGTGCCAGCGCACCTGGCTTTCCACAGCGTACTGGTCGCTGGGGAAAGCGCCGGCCTCCATGATGATCTTGAAGCGCTCCTTCGTGGGGCGGTAAAACGTGACCATCATCAGGTGCAGGTTCACCGTCAGGGTGTTCATCACCACCACTTCGTGGGGCAGCGCACCGACGAGCCGGGCGCTCTGTTCCGTGAGGAATTTATGGTAATGCATCCAGGGGAGTTCGCCGCGAAAATGGCCTTCCACGCCGTGGGTTTGCCACTGTTCGAGTTCGGCGAGCAGGGCCGGGCGGACGGACCGGGGCTGCAGGCCCAGCGAGTTGCCACAGAAGTAGCGCACGGGCTGGCCGTCGTGCTGCGGAAAGAGGAATTGATCGCGGTAGTGCCGCAGCGGGTCGGCGGCGTCGAGGCTTTGAGCGAAGGCGAGGGTGTTCTCGTAGTGCATGGTCGGGCGGCTTTTTGCCGGGGCAAATTTGAGCAGAGCGCCGAACTTTTTTTCAAAGGATGTATTTTCACCGGATATGCATTCGACCTATCCCTATATTTTACTGGCCGCGGGCCTGCTGGTGATCCTGAGTTTTATGGCGGCGCGCTTTTTCCGGCGCTGGGGCGTCCCGTCCCTGCTCGTCACGCTCGGCGTAGGGGTGGCCTTCGGCAACGGGGGGCGCTTCGATTTCGATTATAATTACCCGGACTTCACGCTGCATGTGAGCGAACTGGCGCTGTGTATCATCATTTTTACCGGCGGACTGGAATCCAACTGGAAACGCTTCAAGCCAATCATGGGGCTGGGCATTTCCCTGGCTACCCTGGGCGTGGTACTGACGATGGTAGTGCTGGCGGCTTTTGCGCATTACCTGCTCCACTGGCCCTGGCTGCCCTCGCTCCTGCTCGGGGCCGCTGTCTCCTCCACCGATGCCGCCGCGGTGTTCTCCATTTTGGAAAACAGCCGGGTGAAGTTGAGGGCCGGGCTGCGCGAAGTGCTCGAACTCGAGTCGGGCACCAACGACCCGATGGCGTATTTTCTCACCCTGAGCCTCTCCGGCCTGATGCTGGCGGGCGGTTCGGGCGCCGCGGCCGACTATTGGCTGCTGGGCGGAAAATTCGTCTGGTCGATGTTTTTCGGCTTCGGCTCGGGGTACCTGGCGGGGCGGGGCATGCTGTTTTTTATTGAAAAAATGGATTTGAAACGCGGGCAGTACCCGGTGATGCTCCTGGCCGGCGTGGTCATCTTGTACGCTTTGAACACGATCACCGGAGGCAGTGCGCTGCTGGCGCTGTATGTCATGGGCATCGTGCTTGGCAACGCGCCCTGGGTGCAGCGCGAACTCACGCTGAACTTTTTCGAAGGCATGTCCTGGCTCATGGAAACGGCGCTGTTCCTCCTGCTCGGCTTGCAGGTGTACCTGCATCAGCTGGATGAAGTGGCTTTCCACGGGCTTTTCCTGGCCATGGCGCTGATCTTCGTCGCCCGTCCGCTGGGCACGTTTTTGTCCCTGGCCTATTCCTCTCAAACCAACTGGCGGGCGAAAACATTTTTCGCCTGGGTGGGCCTGCGCGGCGCCACGCCCATCGTTTTTTCGCTGATTCCGCTGGTGCTGCACGTGCCGTACGCCCACCAGATTTTTAATGTTTCGTTTATCATCGTGGTGGTTTCCATGCTGGTGCAAGGCACGACGGTGGGGTATGTGGCGCGCTTGACGAAACTGGGGCAATAGCGGATCAGGCGCCACGAGACAAAGAATGTTTTTGTGAAAATCAAATAGTTATGAATGCAAAAGACGTTTTAAAAGAACTCGAAGCCTGTGGAAATCCTGGCATCAAACGCATTTTCCAAAACCATGGCGCACCGGAGCCATTGTTCGGCGTCAAGGTCGGCGACATGAAAAACCTCATCAAACGGCTGCCGAAAAAGAAGGACCATGAGTTGTCATTGGCTTTATATGAAACCGGCAATTCGGACGCCATGTACTTCGCCGGGCTCATCGCCGACGAGAAAAAAATCAGCGCCGATCAGCTGCGTCATTGGGCAGAAAAAGCCCACTGGTACATGCTCAGCGAATACACCGTGGCCTGGGTTGCCGCCGAAAGCCCGTATGGTTGGTCGCTTGCGCTTGAGTGGATCGAGCGCCCCGAAGAGAATATTGCCGTGGCCGGCTGGGGCACGCTGGCCAGCCTTTGCACCATCCGTCCGGATAACCTGCTCGACCTGCCGGCTTTGGAAAAACTGCTCGACCGCGTGGCCGCCACCCTGCAATCCTCCCCCAACCGGGTGCGCTACGTGATGAACAGCTTCATCATATCGGTGGGTATCTGCGTCGTGCCGCTCACTGAAAAGGCCATTGCCACGGCCCGCAAAGTGGGCGAAGTGAAAGTAGATCTCGGCGGGACGGCCTGCAAGGTGCCCGACGCCGAATCCTACATCGAAAACGCCCGCGCCAAAGGCCGGATGGGGACAAAAAAGAAAATGGCGCGTTGCTGAGCCACTATCCGAACACAGCGCTTTGTAAAACGTACATGGCGGCGCCCGACAAATATCCCACTACCGCCAACAGGGTGATGCGTTTAAAATACCAGAAAAAATCAATCCGCTCCATTCCCATGGCGGCCACACCGGCAGCCGATCCAATGATGAGCGTACTACCTCCTGTGCCGGTGCAATAAGCGAGGAACTCCCAGAAAAAATGGTCTGTCGGGTATTGGCTGAGCGGATACATGCCTTGTGCCGCAGCCACGAGCGGGACATTATCGACCAAAGCCGACAGGAATCCGATCAGGATGCCGATCATCGTGATGTTGCCGATGCTGTGTTCCAGCCAGCGCGCCAGGCCGGTCAGCAGTCCGGAGCTTTGCAGGGCGCCCACGGCCACCAAAATGCCCAGAAAGAACAAAATACTCGGCGAGTCAATTTTTTGCAGGGCGTACGACACCGAATAACGGCCTTTGGCATCGTCATCCTTGTTTTTGTGGATAATTTCCGTCAGCATCCACAGCACGCCGAGGCCCAGCAACATACCCATGAACGGGGGCAAATGCGTCAGGGTTTTGAATACGGGAACAAACAGCAAGGCCCCAAGACCGACTCCAAATACGATCCTGCGCTCAGCGGGCGAACTACGCAGCGTGACCTCTCTTTCACTCACCGGCGCCTCTGCCTTGCCTTTCATGCGTCGGGAAAGGATGAACAAAGGAATGAACAGACAAACCAAACTGGGCAGGATCAGTGAATGGATGATGTTCCAGGCCGTGATCTGACCGCCGATCCAGAGCATGGTCGTGGTGACGTCGCCCATCGGCGACCAGGCACCGCCAGCATTGGCTGCAATGACAATGAGTCCCGTGAACAACAGCCGGTCTTCGCGAGCCGACACCAGTTTGCGCAGCAAACTGATCATCACGATAGTCGTTGTCAGGTTGTCGAGCAAGGCTGACATGAAAAAAGCGATTCCGCCGATGAGCCAAAGCAGCTTGCGTTTGTCTGTGATCCTGATTTGATCAGTAACAATTTCAAATCCGTCGTGCGCATCCATCAGTTCAACGATCACCATGGCGCCCAGCAGGAAAAAAAGGATGCCCGCGATCTCGCTCAGGTGTTCCATGAGTTCGTGATATGCCTGCGTGTTATCCGATTCTCCGAACACGTAAAACGTCCAGCACAGCACGCCGGTAACGAGGGCGGAGGCTGCCTTGTTGATTTTCAGCGGATGTTCGAGTGTGATGGCCAGGTAGCCCAAGATGAAAACAGCAAGTACAAAAGCAGTCATGTCGAGGTCTGTAATTGGTGGGAAGTGGAGCGCGAATAAACAGTAATATAGAAACTTAACAAGTAAAATATATCCAAGTAGTACCAACATTACTGCCTTACGGGTGTTGCCTGAATGGCTCCCTGCGGGAGTATTTTTTAATAAAAGGCAATTTGATATGAGATTAGACTTACCAATTCTGACAGAACGATGTGGCGCAAACCGTTTTTACCAAGTCCAGAAAATCTATGAATTGGACGGAGGGTTTGACCTCGACGATGAATTTTCGAGCCCTTTTCACGTAATCAGGCAAATCCCGAATGAACGCTTGTATGAAATTGAACGGGAAATGGCAATTGTCATTCCGGTAAAAAACGAACGCCTGAGGCTTCTTGAGGGGGTGCTCTGCGGTATTCCACATGCCTGCCTTCCGATCATTGTTTCCAATAGTGAAACGGAGCCTTTGGATCGGTTCAGGATGGAACGGGAAATGGTGGATATCTTTTGCAGGTATGCCAAAAAAAAATACGTCATGGTTCATCAGCGCTCGCAAGAATCAGCCCGGCTCTTTGAATCTGGCAACTATCCGCATATTCTTGATACCGACGGCCGCATCAGAAATGGAAAGGCAGAAGGGATGTTGGCGGGAATTGTGCTGGCCAAACTTTGCGGGAAGCGCTTTGTCGGGTTTGTTGACGCCGATAATTATTTCCCCGGTTCAATTTTCGAGTACATCCGATTGTTTTCTGCGGGCTTGTCGCAAAGCCAGTCGCCCTATTGCATGGCTCGGATACAGTGGCACAGCAAGCCCAAAATCGTGGGGGAGGAATTGTATTTCGCCAAATGGGGGAGGGTCTCGCGAATCACCAACCAATACCTCAACCAGATGCTGAGTTATTATACCGGATTCGAGACGGAAGCATTACGAACCGGTAATGCCGGTGAGCACGCACTATCCATGGATCTGGCTCTTCAAATGGACTATTCAGCCGGATTTTCCATAGAAACCTATCATTTTATCGATCTGATGGAAAAATTCGGCGGCATTTTGCCCGGTTCTCCATCCAGCGCCATAAAAGCGGGGGTCGACGTTTTTCAAATGCAGTCGCGCAACCCGCACTTTCACGTTGCCAGCAAGGGGGATGACCACATTGGTGAAATGATCCTCGGATCATTGTCCGTGCTGTATCATTCTGCTCTTTGCCCGGATGGGCTGAAAAAAGAGATCCTGCGCGAACTACGGCGGCGGCGTATCCTTAAAAAGGACGAAATGCCTGTCCTGCCACGCCGTTATCCGGCTCTCTCCGCCATGAATTTTGCGGCTGCCGAAAAAACGACGGATTGGGCTTTTCACAGCAACTTTTCTCCCGCATGACAAAGGCGTTCAGGGCTGTACTGTTTACCGATCTCGACGGAACCTTTCTCGACCACGACAACTATCACGCCGGCGAGGTTTCGGATGTCTTAAGCTGGCTGGAAACCCGGCATATTCCGCTCGTTTTCTGCTCCTCCAAAACATTCGCCGAACAAAGGTTCATCCAGCAGCGATATGGAATTCTGGCGCCGTTTATTTTTGAAAACGGCAGCGGAATCGCAATCCCCCACGGTTATTTTGAGCCAGGCACTTATGAAGTATGGAAGCGGACGGATGGATTCGACGTCGTGCGGCTGGCCCGAAAACTCGGGCCTTCATTGCATGCCTTTTTAAGGCAATTTGCGGGCTTCACCGGCTTTAAGAACGCCCCGGACGATGCTCTGGCCCGTGCGACCGGATTGAGCGGAACCGCGCTCGACCGCGCCCGGGACCGCTGGTTTACCGAAACCTTGCTGCAGCCTCTTCACAAGGTCGATATTGACCCCTTCCTCGGCCATTTTTTCAAAAAAGGATGGACGTTCAGTCAGGGCGGCCGGTTTATTACCATACAATCAGCCGACACCGACAAGGGCCGTGCCCTCATATACCTAAAAGCCCTTTTTTCAACCTTTTGCGCGTCATCGGCGTGCCTGACGGCCGCAGTGGGCGACAGCCCAAACGATCAGTCAATGCTGAGAGCGGCAGATTGGGCTTTCCTCGTTCAACAGCCGGATGGGAACTGGGCCGAAATGGATCTTCCCGGGCTGCAGCGGATAAACGGTATCGGCCCCGCGGGATTTCGAATGGCCGCAGACCGCTTGCTGGAAATGCTGGGACCTTAGCGCGTATTCGGTTTTTGTGCCAAACCGACCACGCGCTTAATTGTCTGCCGGATCGGATTCTTGCCTGATTTCCAGGGGGCGATCCCTGTACAGGATCGATCCTGCCATCATGATCAGGGTAGTAGCCAGGATAACGAAAAACAGCACGCCTTCGTCAAAAGTGTTGATCCGCTGCCATTCGGGGATTTTATAAAACAGCAAAATGGTGATCAAGCCCCGCGGGATGTAGAACAACTCCGGAAACAGATCATAGCGGTGAACAATGCGCAAATAGATGAATCGCAAACCCAGCAAGGCGGCAGTAATTGCCGAACCCAGGAGGATGACTTCCGTGTTCTGTAAAAATGACAATTCGATGCCGTATCCGAAAATCACGAAAAAAACGGTACGGATCAAAAAAGCCGATTCGGCGGTAATCGACTTGAGAAAAGCCGCAGCTTCATCCACACTCGAATCGGAAAAATAGTTTTTCAGGGGCTTCCAGCGGATCAGTTCCCAGTTGTTGACCACCAGGCCAAAAACGAGAATAGTGATGAGGGAAGGCAAATGCATCATTTTTCCGCCTACGTAAATCACAATCAGGACTGCGAAAGCCAGAAAAAATTTGATATTGATGCTGTTCCTCACCATCAGCAGCATCAGAACAAAACAAACACCTACCGAAAGTATTAAAGACACCGGAATGCTGCCTATAAACCAGGTCACATCCTGCCAGCCGATCTCTTTGCCGGCAGTGAAGAAGTTGAATGCCATGATACCTAAAATGTCGGAAAACGAGGCTTCATAAATGAGAAACTCCTTTTTCTCCTCGTTCAAATGGTGTACGCTCGACAACACAATGGCACTGCTAACTATGCTCAGCGGAATGGCATACACCAAACATTGTACTGGCGTCGTCTCTGGCAACCACCAGCGCAGGATGCCCGCAACCCCCAAAATCGATAACAGAAGTACAATCAGGGCCGATAAAAACGAACTTCGGATCATGGGCAGCTTTGACCTCGAAATTTCCAGGTCCAGCCCGGCTTCCAAAATGATCATAATCAGTCCCAGGGTTCCAAGAAATTCAACGAGCGTAGGCGGAACGGTGAAATTCCAACCTGCCAGATCGGAAAAATACCGCAACAGAATCCCCGTAGCCAGCAGCATGAGTACCGAGGGTATCCGCGTCAGCCTGTTCAGCACTGAAAAAAGATAAGACAAGATAACGAGACCACAGAAGGCGAACAAAATGTTGTAGGCCGAAATATTTTCCATCATGGACAAAGATTGAAAAACAAGCGGAGTTCAGGCCCCAACTTTCTCTATTTTGCCCCATAAAATCACTCCGCCGTATGACAACCCTCCAGGGCCCCGCCATTTTTCTTGCCCAGTTCATGGGCGCCGCCGCTCCCTTTAATTCCCTCGAAAGCATCTGCCGTTGGGCCGCTTCGCTCGGCTACGTCGGGGTGCAAATCCCGACCTGGGACAGCCGCCTGATCGACCTCGAAAAGGCTGCATCGTCCAAAACCTACTGCGACGAGCTGCGCGGCCGCGTGGAAGCCTGCGGCGTGAAAATCACGGAATTGTCCACGCATTTGCAAGGGCAGCTGGTGGCTGTGCACCCGGCTTATGACCTGATGTTCGACGCCTTCGCGCCCGAACACCTGCGCAACAACCCGAAGGCGCGTACCGAATGGGCCGTCCAAACCCTGAAAAATGCCGCCCGCGCCAGCCGTAACCTGGGCCTCGATGCGCACGCCACGTTTTCCGGGGCGCTCATCTGGCACACCGTTTACCCCTGGCCGCAACGCCCCAAGGGCCTCGTCGACGCCGCTTTCAGAGAACTCGCCGCCCGCTGGCGACCCATTCTTGATGTTTTTGACGAAAACGGCGTCGATGTGTGCTACGAAATTCACCCGGGCGAAGACCTGCACGACGGCGTCACTTTTGAACGCTTTCTCGCTGCCACGGGCAATCACCCGCGCTGCAACATCCTCTACGACCCTTCGCACTTTGTGCTGCAACAGCTGGATTACCTGCAATACATCGACTTCTACCACGAGCGTATCAAAATGTTCCACGCCAAGGATGCGGAGTTCAACCCCACGGGAAAAAGCGGCGTGTACGGCGGATTCCAGGACTGGATCGACCGCCCCGGCCGCTTCCGTTCACTCGGCGACGGACAAGTCGATTTTGCCTCCATCTTCTCCAAACTCGCCCAATACAACTACCGGGGCTGGGCCGTGCTCGAATGGGAGTGCTGCATCAAGGATGCCGAACAGGGCGCTCGGGAAGGCGCGCCTTTTATCGCCGACCACATCATCAAAGTCACGGAAAAAGCCTTTGATGATTTTGCGGGAGGGGCAGTGGACGAGGGGTTGTTGAGGAGGATAATTGGGTTGGGGTGAGTAATGCTTTTGCCCCCTCGCCCGTGTTAACTCCAACCCTCACCGACGAAGGCCCCACCCCCGGCCCCTCCCCCTCCGGGGAGGGGAGGAAATCGCAACTGGGGCGTGCTCCCCT